>JANQFU010000044.1 GCA_028277665.1 Alphaproteobacteria bacterium
TAGCTACGCGGTACGCAAAAAACGCCGCCTCGTTCCTTGCTGCCGTTCAGTTTAAGGCGGCTATGCAATGGGCCAGAATAATTTGAGGACACTCTCTAGCGGTCTCGGCTAATTAAATGCCTTTAAACAAGAAGGAGGCGTACCGATGAGCAAAATCCGGGAAACTGGTCAATACGTGACATGTTCGGTTTCCGGCGAAAGCTACAGGGCTTTTGTGCCCTCGTCCTTGCCGCCGTCGCCTCCGCTCAAAATGGATGATCTCAGTGATCTTGTGGCCGAAGCCAGCGCGGCGCTGGGGCGGCTGGACGGGTTGGCCGGGTTTTTGCCGGATGTGTCCCTTTTTATCTATATGTACATCCGCAAGGAAGCGGTTCTGTCTTCTCAAATCGAAGGCACCCAGTCCACGCTCTCCGACCTCCTGATGTATGAGAACAGGCAAGTACCCGGTGTGCCGCTGGAGGACGTGCAGGAGGTTTCCAATTATGTAGCGGGTCTGAATCACGGGCTTGAGCGCCTCCGCGGCGGCTTTCCGCTCTGCCTGCGGCTCTTGCGGGAAATCCATGAAATTCTCCTTTCCAGTGGGCGCGGCGATACCAAACTTCCCGGTGAATTCCGGAGTTCTCAAAACTGGATCGGCGGCTCGCGCCCCGGCAACGCGCGTTTCGTTCCGCCGCCGCCGGAACATCTGAACGATACGCTCGGCGCGCTCGAAAAATTCCTGCATGAAGAAAGCCGTATACCGGTTCTGATAAAGGCCGCGATGATCCATATTCAGTTTGAGACGATCCACCCGTTTCTGGACGGGAACGGACGGATCGGGCGTCTTTTGATTACGCTGCTGCTGTGCGTGAAGGGTGTTCTCAGGGAGCCTATTTTGTACCTTTCCCTCTATTTCAAAACGCAGAGATCCGACTATTACGACCAGCTTCAAAGGGTTCGGGAAACCGGCGACTGGGAAGAATGGGTGCGCTTTTTCCTGATCGGCGTGATCGAGACGGCCGGACAGGGCGTAGCTACCGCCAGAAGCATTCTCGATCTGTTTGAGAGGGACAGGGCGCGACTGGAGGCTCTGGACAAGCTTTCGCCAGCGATGTTGAAAGTGTTTGCGGATTTGCAAAAACGGCCCGTCACATCCGCCAAAGATATGACGGAGAGAATGGGGATGAGCATGCCGACCGTCAACGCCGCCCTGAAGAAGCTGGAAGAAATCGGCATTATCGAAGAAATCACCGGCAAACAGCGGGATCGTGTCTTTGCCTACAAGGATTACATAGCCCTCTTGCAGCGTGATTTTGAACAGGAAGAACAGGAAAAGTGGGCGCGGATAAGGCATGAACTAAAGCCGGGCATTGAAGCGTCAGAAGATGATTTTGCCCCCCTGGATCAAGATAAAATCATCCGGAAAGCAAAGGCAGGCAAAGCGGAGGAGGAAGATGGTTAGGTCACAGGACCGATAATCCAAACCGCGTAAGACAGTTTTGATGGAGTGTCTAACAAAAGTATCTAACGGCAAGGAACAGGCAGGCAAGAAACTTTATAACAATTTGAAATTATTTCATTTTTCCTCAGATAAAAACCCCGCGCACATAATGCTCATAACCTGAAGGTCGCAGGTTCAAATCCTGCCCCCGAAACCAATTTTTCCTTATTTTTCAATATATTAAGATGAGTTTTTATTTTTTACATAGTTACTGAAAAGTTGTATTTGTAGCGGTGAGTAGGGCTCAAGTGTCAAACAAAGTGTCAAACGGATTTGGCTGTGACGGCGGGTTTTCAGAGGCCAGTTGTGCTGGAGTATCAAACAGATTTTCAATTTGGGGAGATCTCCCCAAAAATTAACTTTTTTATTGTCGACAAGATGTTATGCGGCCCCCCGTTGTTGGCGAGGATTAATCCAAATATCTTCGTCGTTAAAGAAAGGGTCGTGAGGCTTTCCAATAGCATTCCATAGTGCATCAAAAGCTGGTTTCACTACCATATGATAGTCTGTATCTGATCCGTAGTTTTCTAGCACGCATTCTGGCAACAGGAATTGAGGTCTATCAAAAAGAATAAGATCATCATCAAATTCGTATCTTGCGTGATCTTCATCAGAATAGTCTATTCTATTTACACCAGCCAGACTCAACATAATAATTAGTGGCGGTTGAACACCAATGTTTTGCAATCCATTTATATAAGATGGAAGGTGTTGGAATATTTGTCCTTCAAAGTGTGAGGCAGGAATAAACCGTGGAATTTCTTCCGGTCTTGGTGTTCGCTCATGAATTATGTTTCCCTTTGTTGCTTCAATTATGCCATTGCGGAATATCTGTGTGTAACCGTAATTATCATCGCCAGAGCGCTCATTTCTTAGCCCTTCGAAATTATATTTTGGAGACGTATTGGTTGCTCCTATCGGCATGAAAATTTGATGGTTAGTATGAACAACTGATAGGTCGATTTTTTCTGTTGTTGTAAAGGCATGGAGTGGGGCGATATGCAAGATCAATCGGCCATCGCCTCTTAAGGGTCTGTGTCCTTCACCATTCGCAATAATCTCTAATCGTTCATGACGAAAGGAACGAATTTTATCCATGGCTGTTGATGATAATGTAAACAAGTTTCTTAACTCCTCGATACTGGCTTCATGTTTTCCGGCTGAATTACGCAACCAGAATGAATTACGACCTCCGAAAGAGACACGGTGTGGAGGATTCCAACTTGTATGAATTCTGATCACGATAGCACAATTTCCGTTTGCAAGATCGATAGCGCGTGTGCGTACATCTACAATACGCGGTTCTATTCCACTTCGTATGATTTGTTCCAGTCTCAGAACTTCGTCGTCTTGGTTTATACCATTTAATCCATCTATTGCAGTGGGAACACCGTTTTGTTCCGCGATACCAATTACAAGATGGCCCCCTTGTGAATTGGCAAATGAGGATACATCTTTGAGAAGCTCACGCTTATCTGAGTCAGCATTACCGTAAGGGTCTCTTTTATAATCAAGAGTTAACCCTTCTGGAACTTGTGCTGTTAACAATTCTTGTAAGTCGATTTCTGAAATTGAGTCAAAATCACTTCTATCTATTGGCATATACGATTTTCCAAATTTTTTAGTGTTCAAATACACAATATTATAATTTGTGCGCTTACCGCAACGAAAGGATGTACGCTTATGATGCTATGTGCAATAACTTAGCCGCCTTCGGGTGGCTTTAGTTTTTAACGTTGCCGCACCATTGCCGCAAATAAACTGCCTGAGTGCTTAAAAATGTCGCATCCGACCCCGTGGGGGGCACCTGTTCGTATAAACAAAAACACGAGCCTAGTACCCCGATTCATCTAAATTGCCGGGTACAGTCGTTTTAGCTTGATGCGGGCATCTTGCGTACGAAATTGCCAATTGGCGGTTGCGTTGTGC
>JANQFU010000062.1 GCA_028277665.1 Alphaproteobacteria bacterium
TTACTCCTTGTGAATCAAATACATCTCATTGAATCACAAAGAAATCAGTCTGTGAATCCGGAAAATTAGCTCGTTAGACGAGTTTGAGGACACTCCCTAATATATCCTTCGAGCTGAGGGTTAAGGGAAACATTCAAGGTCATGCGTTCCTCCATTTTTTTCTTTCTTTTATCAGAATAACAAAAATTGTTAAATGTTGTTATTTTTTTGTTTTTCTTCTTTTCAATGATGGCGCCGGACGCTATTTTTTTATGAAATGAATGTAGAAAGGATTGCTCTCTCATGATCGCGCCTCTCAAATTCTGGCAGGTTGATGCCTTTGCGTCCGTTCCGTTCAAGGGCAATCCGGCGGCGGTTCTTGTTCTGGATGATCCTTTGGGCGAAGACCTCATGCAAAATATTACGATTGAGATGAATCTCGCCGAGACGGCGTTCATTCTCCGCCGGGCGGGGCAGAATCCGTTGCTGCGCTGGTTTACCAGTCAGGGGGAGATTGATCTTTGCGGCCATGCGACGTTGGCGAGCGCGCATATCTATCTGAGCGAAGTTGCGCCGGCGCAGACGGATGTGACGTTCGATACGAAATTTGTCGGGCCGCTCCATGTTTCTAAAAATGAAAATGGCTACACGATGAATTTTCCTTCGCGGCCGGGGGAGGCTGTGGCGATCGGCGATGTGCCTGATTTCGTTATGGACGCCCTGACGCCTGCGCGGCCTGTCGAGGCGCGCAAGGCCCGCGACCTGATGCTCGTTTATGATCGTGAGGTGGATGTGCGCGGGATCGAGCCGGATTTCTCGGCACTTCGAAAATATCCGCATCCAGTCATTGCCACAGCCAGATCAGACCGTTCGGAATTTGATTTCATCTCGCGCTTTTTTCATGCAGGCGATGCCGTGCCCGAAGATCCGGTGACGGGCTCTGCCCATTGCACCTCCGCGCCGTACTGGGGCGGCAAGCTCGGCAAGACGGAGATGCGCGCCTGGCAAGCCTCGCCGCGCGGCGGTGCCCTTCATCTTGAGCTTCTCGGCGAGCGTGTGAATATCTCCGGTCCTGCGGTGACCGTGATTGAGGGCGTGATCAGGGCGTCACAACGTTGACAGCCACACGAGTGCGGCGGCACTGGCGAGCAGGTCATTTAATCTCTTCTTTGAGTTTTGTGAGGACGTATAGCCTTAACGCACTGGAGAGGTTCGTGTCCGGCGGCTTCTGTGCGTCGATGTTTGCGGTGAGCGCACTGAGCGAGCGGCCTTCCTGCTGCGCCAGACGTTTGATTTCGTCCCAGAACGCGTCTTCGAGTGTGACGGAGGTTGCGTGGCCGGCAATGGTGATCGAGCGTTTTTTCATAGCGATTCTGTGAAGGGGAGTGGCCTTTCTTTTTAGTCTTTCGGGGCGATCATATCGTTCGGACGGACCCATTGGTCGAATTGTTCTGCGGTCAGGAGGCCGAGAGCCGTTCCGGCTTCTTTGAGCGTTGTGCCGTCGGCGTGGGCTTTTTTGGCGATTTTCGCTGCGTTGTCATAGCCGATATGCGGGTTCAGGGCGGTGACGAGCATGAGCGAGTTTTGCATCAGCTCCGCGATGCGTTCCCGGTTCGGCTCGATCCCGCTGACGCATTTTTCCGTGAAGCTGTTCATGCCGTCGGCGAGCAGGCGGATTGATTGCAAGACATTGTAAATCATGACCGGTTTGAAAACGTTGAGCTCCATATGCCCGTTGCTTCCGGCGATGGTGACGGTAGTATGATTTCCCATAATCTGGGTGCATATCATGGTCATTGCTTCGCATTGCGTCGGGTTGACTTTGCCGGGCATGATCGAGGATCCGGGCTCGTTCGCCGGCAGGATCAATTCGCCCAGGCCGCTGCGCGGGCCGGAGCCGAGGAGGCGGAGATCGTTTGCGATTTTCATCAGGCTGACCGCCAGCGTGTTCATGGCTCCGGATAGCTCGACCATCGCGTCATGGGCGGCGAGAGCTTCGAATTTGTTTTCGGCTGTGACGAAATCGAGCCCTGTGATGTTGGCGACTTTTTGTGCAAAGATTTCGGCAAATCCCGCTTTGCTGTTGAGGCCCGTCCCGACGGCCGTTCCGCCCTGCGCGAGTTGCATGAGGCGGGGCAGGGTGGTGCGGATCCGGTCCAGCCCGTACCGGATCTGGGTCGCGTAGCCCGAGAATTCCTGACCGAGGGTCAAGGGGGTCGCGTCCTGAAGATGCGTGCGGCCGATTTTGATGATATCGGAGAATGAAGCTGCTTTTTCCTCAAGTGCCTTGTTGAGACGTTCAAGGGCCGGAATCAGGTCGTGATGCGCCTGTTCTGCGGCGGCGATATGCATGACCGCCGGAAACGTGTCGTTTGAGGACTGACCCATATTGACGTGGTCGTTCGGGTGGACGGGCGTTTTGCTTCCCCGGACTCCGCCGAGGATTTCGATGGCCCGGTTGGCGATGACCTCGTTCGCGTTCATATTCGTTTGTGTGCCGGAGCCCGTTTGCCAGACGACGAGCGGGAAATGGTTGCTCAATGTGCCGTCAATAACGTCGTCGGCGGCTTCGATGATCGCCAGAGCCAGAGGTTCGGGCAGGGTTCCGAGCTCTGCGTTTGTCAGGGCGGCGGCTTTTTTCTGGATGCCGAGGGCCCGGACGATCGGGGCGGGCATGGTTTCCGTGCCGATTTTGAAGTTTTGCAGGGATCTTTGGGTTTGCGCGCCCCAGTAACTGTCTGCCGGAACGTCTATTTCTCCGATGGAGTCCGTTTCCGTGCGGGTTTGCTGAAAATTATCCGCTGTTGCCGGTATGGCCGAGGAATTTTCGGATGATGCCGTCTGTGGCCGGATCGGTGTCATTTTGACCTCTCTCCTTCAGGATTGTCACGTGGCCCATTTTTCGCCCTGTTCTGGACTCTTGCTTGCCGTAGAAATGGATGCAAGCGTTTTTTGCTTCATAGAACGGCGCGACATAGGGGAGGTCTTCTCCGAGGACGTTCAACATCACGGCATCCGAGTGACGGGCCGGCACGCCTATCGGGAGGCCGCAGACCGTGCGGACGTGCTGCTCGAATTGTGAGCAGGCGCAGGCGTTTATCGTCCAGTGGCCGGAATTGTGCGTTCTCGGGGCGATCTCGTTGGCCAGCAGGCGGCCGTCGGGGCACAGGAACATCTCGAGGGCCAGAACGCCGGTCAGGTCGACGGCTTCGGCCAGAAGCTCACAGAGTTTGCGTGCATGCGCGGCTGTGCGCTCTGGAATTTGTGCCGGGACGATTGTGCGGGAGAGGATGTGATTCCTGTGTTCGTTTTGCACCGGGCCGTAAAAGGCCATCTGGCCGAGTCGGTCCCGGGCGATGATGGCCGAGATTTCACAGGAGAAGGGGACGATGTCTTCGCAAATCAGTTCTGTCGCGCCGAGTTTGGCCCATGTTTCATAAATATCGTCGCCAAGTTTATATTTTAACTGGCCTTTTCCGTCGTATCCGAAGCGTGTCGTTTTCAGGATCGCTTCTCTCGCACCGATGGCGTTCAGAGCCGGGATGATGTCGTCCGCGCTTTTGATTTCGGCCCATTTGGCCGTTGGGATACCGATATCGTTCAGAAAGCTCTTTTCGCGGACCCTGTGTTGCGTGATTTCGATCAGGCGGTCGTCGGGATAGACGGGTTTGTGTTTTTGAATGAAGCGGATCGTCTCAACCGGAATGTTTTCAAATTCATAAGAAACAACATCAACTTCGTCGCAGAACATTTTGATCTTATTTATATTTTCATAGTTTCCAATTGTGGTTTTACAAGCGACCTGTTCGGCCGGTCCGTTACTCTCGGGCGTATAGATATGTGTGCGAATGCCCAGATTTGCTGCGGCGAGGGCGCTCATACGCCCTAACTGACCGCCGCCGAGGATTCCCAGTCTTTTTGAGGTTTGCGGGATCATGCGACATCTTCCGGGATATCGGCGACGCTGTCTGTTAACGATTTTCGATATTTTTTATATTTCAGCATGATATCGTCGTTACTTAATCCAATAATTGAAGCGGCGAGGAGGGCGGCGTTTTTGGCGCCGGATTTGCCGACGGCCAGTGTGCCGACCGGGATTCCGCCGGGCATCTGGACGATGGACAAGAGGCTGTCGAGGCCCTGCATGAATTTTGTTTTGACGGGGACGCCGAGGACGGGAATGGATGTCAGGGAGGCCGTTATGCCGGGGAGGTGGGCCGCGCCGCCCGCGCCGGCGATGATGACTTTCAGGCCCCGCGCTTCCGCCGTTTTTGCGTATTCGTACATGCGGTCCGGGGTCCGGTGTGCGGAGACGATCCGTTTTTCGTAGGGGACTTCCAGTTCATCAAGGATTTCCGCCGCGTGAGAGAAGGTCGGCCAGTCGGAGTTGCTGCCCATAATAATACCGACAAGCGGATTTTTGTTTATGTCTGCCATGATGTGTCCGTCTGTTTAAACTGTCTATGCGATGATATCCGGCAAAAGGCCGCTTTCGAGCTTCTGAATCATATCCTTGAGCCAGAGTTTTTTCTTTTTCAGGCGCTGGAGCATGATAAAATCGATGGGCTGGCCGCTGTTCATCAGGCGGTCGATGACCTCGTCTAGATCCTGGTGCTCGCGCTGATATTCTGCAAGTTTTTCACGGAGTTGGTCTTCATCTTCCATAGGCCGGATTTTCTGTGTTCGTTGGATTGACCGGAGGCGCAGTATAACAGAAAAACCTGTTCAGCGGTAGATTTTCGTTGAGTCTTTTTTTGTGTGTCTTTTGAAAGGTGCGGCGTGATCCCCTGTGGACAGCGGCTTGCGGAAAAGGTAAAAGCTAGGATAACAGTCTCGCCGGGAAGAGGAGGGCGATTCTCTGTTGCTGAAAGTTTCTAGAGCCGTTCGGCATTTTGTTTCATTCAAGAGGGGATGGAGAACATCATCATGAGTATAAAGAAAATCGGAATTCTGACGAGCGGCGGCGATTGCGCAGGGCTGAATGCGGCTATTCGTGCGGCGGTTCATCGTGCGCATCTCCTGGGATGGGAGACGATCGGCCTGACCAACGGGACGGCCGGTCTGTTGAACGCAGAGCCGTCATACCGCGTTCTGAAACCCGGCGATTTTGACGGATCGGTGATGCGTCAGGGCGGGACGATTCTCGGCTCCACCAACAAAAACAACCCGTTTGCCTTTCCGATGCCGGACGGCACGGTCAAGGACCGCTCGGATGAAATTATCGAAGGCTTCAAGAAACTGGAGCTGGACGCCGTCGTGACGATCGGCGGGGACGGCAGTTTTGCGATTATCGGCGAACTGGCGCGCAAGGGCGGGATTAAAATGGTCGGGATTCCGAAAACGATCGATAACGATCTCGGCATGACGGAGGTTTCCATCGGTTTCGACACGGCCGTGACGGTGGCGACCGAGGCGCTGGACCGCCTTCAGCCGACGGCGGCGAGCCATGACCGGGTCATGATCCTCGAGGTGATGGGGCGCGATGCCGGGCATATTGCAACGTCCGCCGGGATTGCCGGCGGAGCGGATGTCATCCTGATCCCCGAGATCACGTATTCGATTGAAAATCTTACGGCCAAGATTGAAAGCGTTAAGAAATCCGGGCGGAATTTCGCCCTGATTATCGTGTCCGAGGCCGTCAAGACGCCGGACGGAAAGCCGGCCCAGATGGAATATGCGGACGGCGAGAAACGATATGGCGGGATCAGCCATTATCTTTGCGCCAAACTGGCCGAAGTGTCCGGCGTTGAGGCGCGGACGACCATTCTCGGCCATGTGCAGCGCGGCGGCGCGCCGACTTATACGGATCGCATGATTGCTTCGGCGTTCGGGGTGCGGGCGGTCGACCTGATCAATGAAGGCAAATTCGACCGGATGGTTGCCTGGCAGAACCGCCAGGTTATCGATGTGCCGATCGAGGACGCGATCAAAACCTATCAGCAGGTCGATATCCACGGGACGCTGGTCCATACGGCGCGGGCGCTCGGGATTTATATCGGGGACGATGAGTGAGCAGCGGACAGGTTTGAATTTGAATGCTTTATGTGCAGCAATCTCTGGGGCCGGATGAGGAGCTGATCCATGTGGGCCGGTTCCACTGGATGTACACGTTTTCTGCGATGATGAGTATTTTCTGGGGGTTCTTTTTTTGCATCGCCATTCTTGTCGGCGCACTCTACCTTCAGCGTTTTACGGGGTTTCATTTCTGGTCTTCGGAAATGCCGTATGATGCTTCCGGTCTGGAGCGTCTGCGCGCTCTCAATCCATATCTTAAATTTTTTGCTTTCTTGATGTTCGTCATGGGGTTATACCGTTTTGCTCATATGATGGTGATCAAGGCGACGACCGAGATCGCGATCACGAATAACCGTCTTGTTTATAAAACCGGGCTTCTTGCCCGTTATGTCGGCGAGATCAGTATCGACCGGATCGAAGGAGTCAATCTTCTTCAGGGCATTCTCGGGAGGCTTTTGAATTACGGGCGGGTCATGATCCGCGGTATGGGGGTCGGTGAACTTGTTTTGCCCCCCATCGAGGATCCGGTCGCTTTCCGCAAAGCCATTGAAAAGGCGCGGTCTACATGACGCATGAAGGAGAGTCCACGGCTGAAAGCCTGAGCCATCGATCCTCTTCCCGGACGGCGACGGAAGATCCCGACCTGCAGTCGGCATTGATGCCGGATGAGGTTGTTCTGTATCGCGGGATCGTTCACTGGGGGATTTACTGGAAATCCGGGTTTTTGACGGGAGCAGGATTCCTCATTGCCCTTCCGGCGCTTAATCTTGGGCTTGTTCTGATGTTTTTCGGTGTTTTGGGGCTTGTCCTTGCGACGTTGACCCGGCATTATCTGATGCTGGTGCTGACGGACCGGCGCGTCCTTATCCGCTACGGCGTGATCCAGCTTGAGTTTGTCGAACTTCGATTTTCCCAGATTGAGAGCGTCGAGGTTTCGCGCTCGATTATGGCGCGTTTTCTCGGATATTCCGCCGTGGTCGTTATGGGGACGGGGCAGAGGATCGCGATGGTTCCCTATATCGCCAACGGCGTCCAGTTCCGGCGGACGCTGAACAACATTCTCCTCAAGAGAGAAGCCCGGCAATAATGAAAGAAACGTAAAATCAAAAAGAAGGAGTGCGTCGTTATGGCGGATGGAAAAAAATCGAAATGGGATAAATCAAAACTGATCAGCCGCTATGTGACCGAAGGGCCGAAAGCCGCGGCCGCGCGCTCGTATCTTTATGCCATGGGGCTGACGGAAGAGCAGATCCACCAGCCGTTGATCGGGGTCGCGACGTGCTGGAACGAGGCGGCGCCGTGTAATATTGCGCTGAGCCGTCAGGCGAAATCCGTTAAGGCCGGTGTGGATGCCCAGGAAGGGACGCCGCGCGAGTTTACAACGATTACCGTGACGGACGGGATTGCAATGGGGCATGAAGGGATGCGCTCCTCGCTTGTGTCCCGGGACGTGATCGCCGATTCCGTCGAGTTAACGATGCGCGGGCACTGCTATGACGGGCTTGTGGGACTTGCCGGATGTGACAAGTCTCTGCCGGGGATGATGATGGCGATGGTGCGCCTGAACGTGCCGTCCGTCTTCATGTATGGCGGGACGATCCTGCCCGGAAAGTTCCGGGGGAAGGATGTGACCGTTATCGATGTGTTCGAAGGGATCGGGAAACACGCGACCGGCGAGTTTTCGGATAAAGATCTTAAGGAAATGGAATGCTGCGCCTGTCCGGGGGCCGGTGCATGCGGGGGTCAGTTTACGGCCAATACGATGGCATGCGTCTCCGAGGCGATCGGTCTGGCGCTGCCTGGATCGGCCGGGGCGCCTGCACCTTATGAGAGCCGGGATGAATATGCGCGCGCCTCGGGTGAGGCTGTGATGAACCTGATCCGCAACGGCGGGCCGCGTCCACGCGATATCGTGACCCGGGAATCCCTTGAGAATGCGGCAGCGGTCGTCGCCGCAACGGGCGGGTCCACGAATGCCGCATTGCACCTCCCTGCGCTTGCGAACGAGGCCGGAATTTCCTTCGATCTTTTTGACGTCGCCGAGATCTTCAGGCGCACGCCGTATATCACGGACATGAAGCCGGGCGGGAAATATGTGGCGCTTGATCTGTTCCGGATCGGCGGGGTGTCCGCCGTTCTGAAAGAATTGCTGGATAACGGGTTTATTCACGGGGACTGCGTGACCGTGACCGGGAAGACGATGGCCGAAAACCTGAAGGATCAGACCTTTCCAAAAGACCAGGATGTTCTGTATCCGGTCAAAACGCCGATTCACCCGAGCGGCGGGGTCGTCGGGCTGAAAGGCAATCTTGCGCCGGACGGGGCGATTGTCAAAATCGCCGGGCTGAAAGAGCTTGTGTTTGAAGGCCCTGCCCGGGTTTTCGATTCCGAGGAAGCGTGTTTTGATGCCGTGCAGCGCCGGGATTACAAAGAGGGCGACGTTCTTGTTATCCGTTATGAAGGTCCGAAAGGCGGACCCGGGATGCGGGAGATGCTCTCCACGACGGGCGCGCTCTATGGGCAAGGGACCGGCGGGAAGGTCGCGCTTCTCACGGATGGCCGCTTTTCCGGCGGGACGCGCGGGTTCTGTATCGGCCATGTCGGGCCGGAGGCGGCGGTCGGCGGGCCGATTGCGTTGATTGAGGATGGCGATATCATCCGGATCGATGCCAATGCCGGAACGCTGGATGTCAAGCTTAGCGATGATGAGCTTGAGGCGCGCCGGAAAAACTGGACGTCCCGCGTCAATATGTACCAGTCCGGGGCGCTCTGGCGGTACGTCCAGACCGTGGGCGGCGCACGAAACGGGGCTGTGACGCATCCGGGGGCCAAAAAAGAGCGACATATTTACGCGGATTTGTAAGCGTTTTTGAGGGGGCGGCACGGCTTTTTGAAAGCCTTTCTTAACGATTTGCCGACATAATGAGCGCAGATATGGTCTTTCACTGTGTGCGCTCATTTTTATCCGGCAGGTCGTCATGTTTATTCGCGTCAGAAAACCTCCTTTCTCTCTTCGTCTGTTTATAGGCGCCCTTATTTTTTGTTTGCTTGGTTTTCCGAATTTTGCTTCTGCAACGGATATTCGCCCTGATGATGTCGCGCCACAGCAAATAGACCCTGTTTTTTCCGTTTCTTTTTCGAGAGTGGCGCCGAACGGGCGGATTCAGGGCGTTCGTCTTGGCGATCCTGCCGCGCTGAGACAGTTTTACGACTCCCGGGAGAACGTGAGTTTCTGGCTTGACTCAAAAGGGGAACTGAACGAACGGGCGCGTGTTCTTGTCAGTGCGCTTGAAGAGTCCTGGACGCATGGGCTTAATCCGGCGCGGTATCATCCGGACGAGATTACTGCGCTTCTGGAAGCCCGGTTTTTCCGGAAATCGGACCAGATTGATATTCTGCTCAGCGATGCTTTTGTCAAATATGCGCAGGATCTCAGCGGGATGCGCGTCGATCCTGAAGTCGTAAAGCAACGCGCGGAATTCTGGCGCGCTGCGCCGGATGCGTCCTCTTTGCTTTCGGAAGCGCTTGCCAAAAAAGACGCATTTGCGTCTTATTTGCGCGATTTTGCACCGCAGGATAAATTATATCAACGTCTTAGAGGTGAGTTGGTGGACCTCGTTTCGCAGGGGCCCGAGCCGTATCTCGATGTTCTGCCGATTACGTTCAGCGGATATATGGTTTTTCCGGGGAACGTTCACAAGGATATTCGCAAGCTTCGGGTGCGTTTCGGGGTATCCGACGATCCGTCTTCGGGCAATGTCACTTATGACGAAGACCTTGTCGCGCGGGTGATGGCGCTTCAGAAAGCCAACCGGCTTGAGCCCGACGGCGTGATCGGCGAGAAAACGCTTCAGGTTATCAATACGACCCGGGAGACGAAAATCCGGCAGGTCGTCGCGAATCTGGAGCGGCTTCGCTGGCTGGAGCGGGACAAGCCTGCGCGTTACGTCCTTGTCAATCTGCCGTCCCAGCGGCTCTGGGCCATCGAGAACGGCAGGGTGTCGCTTGAGATGGATGTGATTGTCGGGAAAACCTGGCGTCCGAGCCGGAGTTTCGTGACCGAGATCCGCGGCGTGCGCGTCAATCCGGACTGGACCGTGCCGCCGACGATCAAAAGCGTCGATATGGTCAACAAGATGAAGAAGGATCCGAATTATCTGACCGAGAAAGGGATCCGGATTCTCAAGGGGTATGGGCGCAATGCCGAATCCATCGATCCGGCGTCGATTGACTGGCATACGGTCGGCTGGCGGACGCTGAACGGTTTACGGATGGTCATGGATCCGGGGCCGGAAAATCCGCTCGGGCGGATCCGGCTTCTGATGCCAAACCGCTATAACATGTATCTGCACGATACCGACAAGCCGGAATATTTCGAAAAACCGGACCGGACGCTCAGCTCGGGCTGCATCCGGATGTCGAAGCCCGTCGAGATGGCCCATTTCGTCATGAAAGGGACCGAGGACTGGTCGGATGCGCGCTTGCAAGAGCTTTTAGGCGCCGGGGAAAAGACCGATCTGAGAGCGCATGCGCGATTGCCCGTCTATATCACCTATCTGACGATGTGGCTGGATGAGAAAGGACAACTTGTCTACGGGATCGATATCTACAAGCGCGATCCGAAACTTGTCGAGGCTTTGCGGCAGGCCGGCAATGTTCCGGAGCGAATCATCCGCAATATCCGGACGGCGTCCCTGTAGGTTTCCGTCGTTTTTAAGGGCTCTTAACTTCCCGGTTTCCTTCAGGAAATTGATTTTCACTTTCATTTGCACGGCGTCTTTGTTATAAAACCCTCCGTTTGACGGCCTATGCCTTTAATAGTGGTTTGACGGAGTTTTTATGGTTTATTCGCGGCGGAAATTTCTTACCCATTCCCTTCTTGCAATCGGGGGCGTGATGGCGGCGCCGGCGCTTGTCCGTCCGGCTGTGGCTGTGAACAATGCCGTCCGCAAGGTTTCGTTCCGGAATATGCATACGGGCGAAAGCTTTTCCGGGATTTACAAGGTCGGGGATCATTATCTTCCCGATGCGTTCGAGCAGATCAACTATGTTTTGCGCGATTTCCGGAGCGGGGATGTGTTTCCAATGGATCCGCAGTTGATCGATCTTTTGTCTACGCTTCACGGCCGGATCGGCGGGGATGAGCCGTTTGAGATCCTGTCCGGCTACCGCTCGCCGAAGACGAATGCGCGTTTGCGCCGGGCGAGCACGGGCGTTGCGAAGAATTCCCTGCATATGAAAGGCATGGCCACGGATATCCGGCTGCCCGAGCATTCGACGGCCGAGTTGCGCCGTCAGGCGATTGCACTGAAAACCGGCGGAGTCGGCTATTATCCGCGCAGTAATTTCGTGCATGTGGATACCGGGCGTTTCCGCACCTGGTAATTCTTCAGTGTCTTTTGAGGCCCTGTTATGATTTATGTGTCGTTGGGGGCGAACCTGTCAGGCCGGTTCGGTGAGCCGGAGGAGGCCCTTCGATGCGCCTGTGATGCGCTTGATGAGGCCGGATTGCGCGTTGTTGCCGCGTCACGGATCTGGTTTACGGCTCCGGTTCCGATCTCCGATCAGCCATGGTACAGAAACGCGGTCGTGCAGGTCGAAAGTCCGTTGTCTTCTCTTGATATTCTTTCCGTTCTTCAGGGAATCGAGCAGGATTTCGGGCGGGTGCGTACGGTTCGGAATGCGCCGCGGACGCTTGATCTTGATTTGATCGATTGCCGGGGAGAGATTCGCTATGATGAGAGCGGATATTTGATACTTCCGCATCCCCGGATGGCGGCGCGGGCTTTTGTCTTGCTGCCCTTGCGTGATATTGCGTCTGCATGGCGGCATCCGGTTTCCGGCTTGGGGATTGACGATTTATGTGCTTGTCTGCCGGAGGAGCAGGAGGCCGAGCCGGGGCCTTTTTTGAGGGAGGCTAGAGAATAATGTCTTCTTTTTTTTCGGATAAGCCTTATCTGATGGGGATTGTGAACGTCACGCCGGACAGCTTTTCGGATGGCGGGCGATATGCGGATTGTGAAGCCGCGATTGCGCATGGACGCCGCCTTCTGGATGAGGGGGCGGATCTTCTCGATATCGGGGGCGAATCGTCCCGGCCCGGCGCCGCCGAGGTCGATCCGGAGGAGGAGATTCGCCGGGTCGCCCCTGTTGTTGAGGCTCTCGCGGCTGAGGGGGCTTATATTTCCGTTGATACGCGGCATGCGGCGGTGATGCGGGCTGCGATCGATGCGGGCGCACGGATGATCAATGATATTTCCGCTTTGACACATGATCCTGCGGCTCTTGATGTTGTTGCCGGGGCAGGAGGTGTCTGCGTCTGTCTGATGCATATGCAGGGCGGTCCGGGGACGATGCAGAAAAATCCTTCTTATTCAGACGTTGTAGCCGAAGTCTTTTATTATCTTGATGAACGCATTTCTGCTTGCCGCGATGCCGGAATCGGGTCAGAGCGGATCGTTATCGATCCGGGGATCGGGTTCGGAAAGACGCTCGATCATAATCTTGCTCTTCTGCACGGGCTGGAGCGGTTTCAGGCTCTTGGCGCACCGCTTCTGCTCGGCGCGTCCCGGAAGAGCTTTATTCATGCGATTGACGGATCCCTGCTTTCCGAAGATCCAGAGGATGGCCGCCTTGGCGGATCTTTGGCGGCGATGCTTTACGGTTTGTCGATGGGGGCGCGGATTTTCCGCGTCCATGATATCGCCCAGAGCCGCCAGGCCCTTTCCGTCTGGGAGCGTATTTATCAATACCGGCAATAGTCGATGAATTTTTCGGCCGGGCGGCGGTGGATAGAGCCGTTTTCGTCGAGGTCGTGCTGGAAGATTCTCCAGGGCAGCGGCGCGTTTTCCGGATCCGGTTCATATTCATAGATGTGACAGTTGTTGAACCGGTAGACCGTCAGGCCGTAAGCCCGCGCGAAAGCCCTGAAAAATCCGCCGTGACAGGTGATTATCACGGGATCTTCCGAAAGGGATTGAGCCTGATTGATTGCCGATACGACCCGGTTTGTGAATTCCGGATGCGTCTCTCCGCCGGGTGGGCTCGTCCCGTTTGCGATCTGTTCATAGCAGACATCGTAAGGTGCGCCTTCCCATTCGCCCATGTGTTGTTCCTGTAAATCCTCAATTTGCGTCATCGGCAGGTTGAGCGTCGCGTTCATCTTTTCCGCCGTTTCTTTGGCGCGCGTCAGCGGAGAATGAGCGACGAGGACCGGGCGCGGCGCGAGAGATTCGAGGACGGGCGGGAGCGTCCTTGCCTGTGCGCGGCCGAGATCCGTCAGGGGGGAGTTATGTTGTCCGGCCATGATCCGGGCGGCGTTGTCGACGGTCTGGCCGTGGCGGACCATATAAAAACGTTTTTGTATAATCATGCGGAAACTCTTGTCAGGCAGGGTGCGCTTTCGGATGATGTAAGCATGGAATCGTGGGAGGATCAAGCTCTGGTGCTGGGGGTGCGGCCCCATGGAGAAGGCGGGGGTGTTGTCTCTGTCCTGACCCCTGCGCATGGGCGTTTTGCCGGATTTACCCACGGGATCCACGGCAAGAGCCGGCGCGGGACGCTGGAGCCCGGGAATCTCGTCGATGCGCGGTGGCAGGCCCGCACGGCCGATCAGCTCGGCCGGTTCGAATTCGATCTTCAGGAGAATTTTTCTTCGCGGTTCATGGATGATCCGTTGCGGCTCGGTGCGTTACAATCGGCTTGCGCCTTGTGTGAGGCCGCTTTGCCGGAGCGGGAGGGGCATGAGGGATTGTTTTCGGGTCTTTTGACCCTTATTCGCACTCTTGATCAGGAGATCTGGGGGGCGGCTTATGTCGTCTGGGAAATCGCGCTTTTGCGGGAGCTTGGGTTTGGGCTGGATTTAAGCCGTTGTGCCGGGGGCGGGGATCCGCGGCAACTGGCTTATGTCTCTCCGAAAACCGGGCGGGCCGTCAGTTATCAGATGGGCGAGCCCTATAAAGACCGTCTTCTTCCTCTTCCCGGATTTCTGCGTCCCAATGGCGGTCCGGCCGATGAGATTGACGTCTATCACGGGCTGCAGATGTGCGGTTATTTCCTCGAGCATCAGGTTTTTGCGCAGCATTCCCGCGGTGTTCCGGAGCCACGCTTGCGTTTTCAGTTGCGTTTTGCCAGAGTAGCGGCCATGGATGTCTATTAGGTCTTACGTATAAGTGGCCCTTCTCTCATGGACGAGAGTGCCTGAGTGAGGGGCAAATATAAATAGAATAGTGATGGATGAAGAAACTGTTTTTGAATCGCGAAGACACAAAGACGCGAAGAGATTTGCGGAAACTTCGCGGCTTCGCGCCTTCGCGATTCATATATTCTTTATGTCCCTCGTATGTAGGTCCTGTTCAAAATACTACGGAAAAAGACGGGAAGTTCTTTAATGAGTAACGATATAGTTGTGCCGGCGCATTCAGTCCTTGATCAGCCGATGAATGATCTGCTGTCGGAGCGGTATTTGTCTTACGCGCTTTCGACGATTATGCAGAGGTCTTTGCCGGATGTGCGCGACGGTATGAAGCCGGTTCACCGGCGTCTTCTTTTTGCGATGTCCCAGTTACAGCTTCGCCCGGATACGTCGCCGAAGAAATGTGCGCGGGTTGTCGGGGATGTGATCGGTAAGTTTCACCCGCACGGGGATCAGGCCGTTTATGACGCGATGGTGCGGCTCGCGCAGGATTTTGCGGTGCGGTATCCGCTTGTGGACGGGCAGGGGAATTTCGGGAATATCGACGGCGATAACGCGGCGGCGATGCGGTATACCGAGGCGCGGCTGACGGATGTCGCGTTGCTGCTTTTGGAAGGGATCGACGAGGATGCCGTCGATTTCCGCCCGACTTATGACGGCGATTCTCTTGAACCTGTCGTCCTTCCGGCGAATTTTCCCAATCTTCTGGCGAACGGGTCATCCGGGATCGCCGTCGGGATGGCGACGAATATTCCGCCGCATAACGTGGCCGAGCTTTGCGCGGCGATGGAGATGATGCTTGCGCGCGATGTTGCGGTTGCAGATCTTATGGACGTCGTTCAGGGGCCTGATTTTCCGACCGGCGGGGTGGTTGTCGACGACCGGGCGACGATGTTGTCGGCTTATGAAACTGGCCGGGGGAGCTTCCGCGTGCGGGCGCGGTGGGCGCGGGAAGACCTGAAACAGGGGCAATATCAGATTGTCGTGACGGAGATTCCCTATCAGGTTCAAAAAGCCCGGCTTGTCGAGAAAATCGCGGAGTTGATCCAGAATCGCAAATTGCCGATGCTGGAGGATGTGCGGGACGAAAGCGCCGAAGATGTGCGTCTGGTTCTGATCCCGAAAAGCCGCAATATTGATCCGAATCTGCTTATGGAGGCCTTGTTTCGGCATACGGATCTTGAATCCCGTTTTTCCTTGAATATGAACGTTCTGGACGGCGGCCTTTTGCCGAAGGTTATGGATCTCAAAGAGGTTCTGCGCGCCTTTCTTGACCATCGTCAGGTTGTGCTTCAACGCCGATCCGCGCACCGTCTGGAAAAGGTTCTGCACCGTCTCGAAATTCTGGACGGATATCTGATTGTTTATCTCAATATCGATGAGGTGATCCGGATCGTGCGGGAGGAAGATCATCCGAAAGAGGCGTTGATTCGGACGTTCGGTTTGACGGACGTTCAGGCCGAGGCCGTTTTGAATATGCGCCTGCGCTCTTTGCGTAAACTTGAGGAAATGGAGATCCGGCAGGAGCACGACAAATTATCGGCCGAGCGGGATGCGCTTGAGGCCTTGCTGGCCTCAGAGACCCGCCAATGGGCCGAAATCAAGAAGCAGATTGGGGCACTCAAGAAAATGTTCGGGCCGGATACGCCGCTTGGGGGGCGCCGGACGACGTTTTCCGAAGCGCCGAAAATGCTGGATTCCGTCGATCTGAGCGAGGCGATGATCGAGAAGGAGCCTGTGACGGTGGTTCTCTCATCCAAGGGCTGGATCCGGGCCATGAAAGGGCACGGTCTGAATGCGAAGGATTTCAAATACAAGGACGGAGATCGCGAGCGCTTTGTTTTTGAGGCGCAGACGACTGACAAGCTCCTTCTTTTTGCAACGAACGGGCGGATGTTTACGGTCGGCTGTGACAAGCTGCCTTCCGGGCGCGGATTCGGCGAGCCGGTCCGCTTGATGATCGATTTGCCGAACGATACGGATATCACGGCGCTCGAAATTTATCAGGAGGGGACGCGCTTCCTGCTGGCCTCTGATGAAGGGCGCGGATTTATCGCCAAGGCCGAGGATCTGTTTGCCCAGACGAAGAGCGGTCGGCAGGCCTTGAACGTGGACGGCAAGGCCGAGGCGGCGTTCTGCGTCCGGGTTCATGCGCATGACGATATGGTTGCCGTTGTCGGGAAGAACCGCAAACTGCTTGTTTTCGCTCTCGACGAGATGCCGGAGATGGGGCGCGGGAAGGGTGTGATTCTGCAGAAATACAAGGATGGCGGGTTGTCGGATGTGAAGACGTTCCGTGGTGAGGAGGGGCTGCGCTTCCGCTACGGGAGCGGAGAGCGCGTTCTGGACGATCTGACGGGCTGGCTCGGGAAGCGGGCGCAGGCCGGAAAAATGCCGCCGAACGGCTTTCCGCGAAACAACCGGTTCGAGTAAAGCAAAATTCTACCCTGACGGGGCTTATTTTTTGTTTTTATCCTTGTCTTTTTTCTTGTCGTTTTCGTTTGCGGCGTTTTTGACGACCATGTCGTCATAGCGGCCCATGATGGTCGAGCGCAGGATCGTGACTTCCGATCCACCCATTTCGACGATCATTTCGTCTTCGTCGATGATTTTGACGACTTTACAGACGATTCCGCCGCCCGTGACGACTTTCGTGCCTTTCTGGATTTCGCTGAGCATGTTGCGGTGTTCCTTGAACCGCTTTTGTTGCGGGCGAACGACGAGCAGGATATAGATCCCGACGAATATCAGCAGTAACAGAATGTTCATTGTCAGGGCTTCTCCGGGGGAGGCCGGCTCCGGCATATTGGCTGCTGCGTCTCCGGCGTAAGCCGCGCTGATGAAAAACATGGATGGTGGCTCCTTCTCTTGCGTTTGATCTTTGGGCGAATATAGTCATCATTGCGGGAATTACAAGAGAGCGTTTGGTGTGATGGGCGATCGTCGAAAAAATATGCTGGATGTGCTGGAGCGGATTGCTTTCGCGCTAGAGGGTGGGGAAGCTGCGTCTCCTGTGGACTGGACGCAGGCCGATCTGTGGGTTTGGCAGGGGGCGTTGCGCGGTTTGAAGGCTGTGTCGTCGACGCATGTTCTGCCTTTGGATGCCCTGGTCGGGCTGGAGCAGCAGCGCGAGATCCTTCTTCGGAATACGCGGCAGTTTGCGGCCGGATTGCCTGCGAATAATGCGCTCTTGTGGGGCGCGCGCGGCACGGGGAAAAGTTCTCTCGTCAAGGCGGTGCACGCGGCTGTTGTCAAGGATCCGGGCGCGCCGTTGGCTCTTATCGAGATTTACCGGGAGGATTTGCGCGATCTTCCGGTTTTGCTGGATCTTTTGCGTGCGGGGGCTGCGCAAGGTCGGCGGTTTTTGTTGTTCTGTGACGATCTGACTTTCGAGACCCGGGACGACGATTATAAATTTCTCAAGAGCCTGCTCGAGGGCGGGGTTGAGAGCGCGCCTGAAAATGTCTTGTTTTACGCGACGTCGAACCGCCGGCATCTCGTGCCGCGCAGCATGACCGAGAATGAACAGCGCACGGCAATTCATCCCGGTGAAGCCGTTGAGGAATCTGTTTCGTTATCGGACCGGTTCGGGATCTGGCTCGGGTTTCATCCCTGCGATCAGGCGACGTATCTTGAGATGGTGCGGGGATATGCTGATTATTTTTCCCTGAAGACGCGCGGTGAGGCTCTCGAGCGGGAGGCTCTTCAATGGGCGGCGGCGCGCGGGGCGCGATCCGGCCGCGTCGCCTGGCAATTCATTCAGGATCTCCGCGGCCGGGAAGGCGGCGACGGAGTGGAGGTTACATAAATTTCGCCGGGTTCAGGGCGCTTGTGCCGCGGCGGACTTCGAAATGGAGTTGCGGGCGGTCGGCGGATCCGGTCATCCCGACCGTGCCGATTCTCTCTCCCCGGTTGACGGTCTGCCCCTTGGCGACTGTGATCGTGTCCATGTGGCCGTAAGCGGTCATCCACCGGTCGGCGTGCCGGATGAGCACAAGATTCCCAAAGCCCCGCAATTGCGATCCGGCATAGACGACAACGCCGTTTTCGGCGGCGTTGATCCGTGCGCCCTTGTTTGCGGCGATGTTGATCCCGTCGTTATGCAGACCTCCCTCTTTCGGGCCGAAAGAGGAGATGATTCTCCCCGGAACCGGTTTTAAAAATTTACTTGATGATCGTGGCGGAGGAGATTGCGATGTCGTACTTTTTAAGGTTTGTGTCGGCTTGCGCGGCGGGGTTGTCTTGTATGATGGGGCCGGGCCGGGGGCGGCTTTGGTCTGTGCTTTTGCTGTTTGCGCCGGCGCGGGAGCTGTTCGTCCGGGTGCGGGCATGCGCAGTTCCTGACCGGGGCTCAGGACGTAGGGGGCGGAGAGCCTGTTTAACCGGGCGATATCGTTCGTTCCGACATCGAAAATTCGCGAGATTCCATAGAGTGTATCGCCGGGTCTGACTTTATAGCTGCGCGGCGGGGGAAGGCGCAGGCGTTCGCCGACATCCAGAGTGAAGGGCGGGCGGAGTTTGTTTACACGGATGATGTCCTGCATCGGCAGGGCGTAGTGTTTTGAAATGCGCCAGAGGTTTTCGTTTCTGGAAACCGTATGAATTCCGGCACTTCCCGGGCCGTCGCTGTGTCCGTAGAGTGTGACGGGGGCGGGGTGGCTTGTTTTTTCCGGGATGCAGGCGGATGTGATGAAAAGGCAGAACATTAAATATAGAGTTTTTAGGATGCCCTTTTTGTTCCCCCTTTTTTTGATTTTAAACCGCAGAGGCGCAGAGAACGCAGAGTTTAAAAAAGAACCTCTGCAAAAGCCCTCTTTTACACAGACATCGTCATTCCCGCGAAAGCGGGAATCTTTTAAAAACAAATAGCTGAAAGATCCCCGCCTTCGCGGGGATGACAAGAAAGAGGAATTTGCAGAGGTTCTCATATCAGCTGTTTTTATCTGTTCCAGTTCTGTGCTTATCTTCATTATACCGCGCAATATCCGGCAATAAAGGGACAAATCGAACGGGGAGGAGATCCCGGACGGCGATGGTGTCGTCTGATTCGCGTTTGTAGCGTTTGAGCATCTGTTTGCCTGGCGGGCCGACGGGGATAATCATCAGGCCGCCGGGTTTGATCTGGTCGATCAGGGCTTGCGGCGGTTTTTCGAGGGCGGCGGCGGTCACGATGATCTTGTCGAAGGGGGCCTGTTCCGGCCAGCCGCGCATGCCGTCACCGCAGAGCGTCGTGATGTTGTGCAGGCGCAGCGCGTCGAAATGTTGTTGCGCAAGCTCGTATAGCGGGCGGTGCCGTTCGATCGTGTAGAGGCGGCGGCAGAGCTTTGCCAGAATGGCGGCCTGATAGCCGCAGCCTGTGCCGATTTCCAGGACTTTGTCGCGGTCCGAGAGGGCGAGGGCCTGCGTCATCGTCGCGACGACGTAAGGCTGGCTGATTGTCTGGCCGAGGCCGATCGGCAGGGCGATGTCGTCATAGGCCTGACTTTGCAGGGATTGGGGGATAAACATGGCCCGGGGAACGCGCTCCATTGCGCTGAGGACTCGAGTATCCGTGATTCCCGCGTTGCGGAGCTTCATGAGAAGCTCAATGAGGCGCGTGTCCGGTTCATATGGGGTCATGCTTGTCCACATCCGGTTACTGCGTATAGGCCGGGGTTTCAAGCGGCATCAGTTTTTTCAGACCGCCCATGTAAGGCTGTAGTGCCTCCGGAATAAAGACGCCGTCGTCCGAAGGATCGTGATAATTCTCGAGAACGGCGACCAGTGCCCGGCCGACAGCGAGGCCCGATCCGTTGAGCGTGTGGACGGGGCGCGTGTCTTTTTCGCCCTTTGCCCGGCAGCGGGCTTTCATGCGGCGGGCCTGAAAATCCCAGCAATTGGAGCAGCTTGAAATTTCCCGGTAGCAGTTTTGTCCCGGCAGCCAGACCTCAATGTCATAGGTTTTGCGGGCGCAAAATCCGGTGTCGCCCGAACACAGGACGATGGTCCGGAAAGCCAGGCCGAGGCGTTTGAGGATGTCTTCCGCGCAGCTTGTCATACGTTCATGTTCTTCTTCGCTCTGGTCCGGGGTTGTGATGCTGACCATTTCGACTTTGTAGAACTGGTGCTGGCGGATCATGCCGCGCGTATCTTTTCCTGCGGCACCGGCTTCCGAACGGAAGCAGGGCGTGAAGGCCGTGACGCGCAGCGGCAGGTCGTCTTCGCTTTGAATGGCCTCGGCGACAATGTTGGTTAGCGGGACTTCGGCGGTGGGGACGAGCCAGTGTCCCGTTGTCGTGCGGAAGAGGTCTTCCGAGAATTTCGGGAGCTGTCCCGTGCCGAATGCCGCGTTGTCGCGGACGAGCAGCGGCGGGGAGACTTCCCTGTAGCCGTGCTCTCCTGTCTGGATGTCGAGCATGAGCTGTGCGATGGCGCGTTCGAGACGGGCGAGCCCCGAATGCATCAGGACGAACCGGGCTCCTGAAAGTTTGGCTGCGACCGGAAAATCCATCATTCCAAGGCCTTCGCCGATTGCGACGTGATCCGGGTGATCCTGATCCGGGCCTTTTTGCGGCGTACCGACGCGGCGCAGCTCAACGTTTGCGCTTTCGTCCGGGCCGTCGGGAACGTCGTCCGCCAGTCTGTTGGGCAGGGATGAGAGAATGGCGTCGAGGTCTTCGGCGGTTTTGGATTCCCGGGCTTCGAGGTCTGTCAGTTGTGTTTTGAGGGTTGCGACCTGATCCATCAGGTCTTGTGTGTCCTGGCCTTTGGATTTGCGCTGTCCGATCTCTTTGGAGACTGTGTTGCGCTTTTGCTGGAGGTCCTGCATTTCCGTTTGCAGGGCGCGGCGTTCTTCATCGAGCGCAAGAATTTGCGGTGTTTGTGCGGACAGGCCCCGGCGTGCCCAGTTTTTGTCAAAATCTTCCGGTGCGTTTCGTATTGCTTTGAGATCGAACATTCTTATGTCACCATTATTGTTTATTGTGCGTTTGTTTGGCTTTTTGTCGCTCCAGATTAATCAGGTCTTTTTCGGTGTACAAGTCATCTTTCGAATCCGTCTACGAGATCTTTTATCCGGGCAGTGTTTCGGTACCCGTTCCTTACCGGCTCGTGCTTGATTCGCCTCATAGCGGGCGCGTGTATCCTCCTGATTTTCATTATGAATGTGATGATCTGGACTTGATCAATGCCGAGGACCGGTATGTGGATCGTTTGCTTGTGCCGCTTGCGGACCGGATCGGGGGTGCGGTGTTATGCGCGCTGTTTCCGCGGGTATATATCGATCCGAACAGGGCGGAGGACGATCACGATCCCGATCTGCTTTCCGAGCCTTGGCCGGAACCGTACGAGGTCAGCCGCCGGGCGCGGGAAGGGATCGGTTTGATCCGGCGGATGATTAACCGGGGGGAGCTTTTATCGTCGCGAAAATTGAGCGTTGATGAGGTTCGCCGCCGGATTGCGCATTATTACCGACCTTATCATGCGGCTCTTGCCGGATTGATTGAGGGCGCGCAGCCGCTTGCGGGCGGGTGCGGCATTATCCATCTGAACTGTCATTCCATGCCGCCGTCCCGGTTTCGGCGCGCGGATTTTGTTCTTGGCGACCGGAACGGGACGAGTTGTGCGCCGGAAGTGACACGTATCATGAAGCGTGCATTGGAGGCGCATGGATTTCGGGTGGCGGTGAACGATCCCTATAAAGGCGTTGAGATCGTCAGGCGGTACGGATGTCCGCAGGCCGGGATACATTCCTTACAAATTGAGATGAGCAAGGACCTTTATCTTTCTCAAAGACAAGGAAAAATTCGCAGAGGGTGGAAGGGTTTTCGAGAGACATTCGCCGAGGTTCTGATTTTGTTCATCTCTGAAATGAAAAGGGCGCAATAACATATTGCGCCCCATCCATTTTTTCTTTTTTAAATCGCGGTTATGCGATGAAGTTTGCGACAACGGCCACGAGCAGGATCGCGACGATGTTTGCGATCTTGATCAACGGGTTGACCGCCGGGCCGGCCGTATCTTTGTACGGGTCGCCGACGGTGTCGCCTGTGACCGCGGCTTTGTGGGCTTCGGAGCCTTTGCCGCCGTGGTTTCCGTCTTCGATGAACTTCTTCGCGTTGTCCCATGCACCGCCGCCCGAGGTCATCGAGATGGCGACGAACAGGCCGGTCACGATCGTGCCCAGGAGCATCGCGCCCAGAGACTGGAAGGCCGGAACCCAGTCGCCGCTGAGCAGACGCACGCCAAGGAACAGCGCGATCGGAACCAGAACCGGCAGAAGGGACGGGACGATCATTTCCCGAATGGCCGATTTGGTCAGAAGGTCGACGGCTTTGCCGTATTCCGGCTTCGCTTTGCCTTCCATGATGCCCGGGATTTCCGCGAATTGACGGCGGACTTCGATCACGACGCTCGCGGCGGCGCGGCCGACGGCCGTCATGGACAGGGCACCGAAGAGATACGGCAGCAGACCGCCGATAAACAGCCCGATCACGACGTAGGGGTCCTGAAGCGGGAAGGTGATATCGGCGAATTGCGGAAGGTAGTGCTTGATTTCTTCGGTGTAGGCGGCGAAGAGCACAAGCGCGGCCAGCCCGGCTGAGCCGATCGCGTAGCCTTTGGTGACGGCTTTGGTCGTGTTGCCGACGGCGTCGAGGGCGTCGGTCGTTTTCCGGACGTCGGCCGGGAGATCCGCCATTTCGGCGATCCCGCCCGCGTTATCCGTTACGGGGCCGTAGGCGTCGAGCGCGACGACGATCCCGGCGAGCGAGAGCATTGTCGTGGCGGCGATCGCGATCCCGAACAGGCCGGCGAGCGTGTAGGCGATGAAAATCCCCGCACAGATGACCAGAACCGGAAGGGCGGTCGATTCAAGAGAAATCGCCAGACCCTGGATGACGTTTGTGCCGTGGCCGGTTTCCGAAGATTTCGCGACGACCCGGACCGGGCGGTGCTTTGTGCCCGTGTAGTACTCGGTGATCCAGACGATCAGGCCTGTGACGCCGAGGCCGGTGAGGGCACACCAGAACAGGTCAACCGCCTGAATGCTGCCGCCGTCTGCCAGCGGAATTTCATAACGTATGCCCATATTCGCCAGCATCGCAGCCAGAAGAATGGCCGAGAAGAGGCCGGTTGCGAAGAGGCCGCGGTACAGTGCGCCAATGATATCGTCACTGCCTTCGCGCAGGCGGACGAAGAACGCGCCGCCGATCGAGCCCAGAATGCACAGCGCGCCGATCATCAGCGGCAGGGCCATCATGATTCCGACGGCTTCCGGGGCGAAGACGCTGAACGCGATCAGCATCGTGGCGACGACGGTCACGGCGTAGGTTTCAAACAAATCGGCGGCCATGCCTGCGCAATCGCCGACATTGTCGCCGACGTTATCGGCAATGACGGCCGGGTTGCGCGGATCGTCTTCCGGAATGCCGGCTTCGACTTTCCCGACGAGGTCGGCTCCGACATCGGCGCCTTTTGTGAAGATCCCGCCGCCCAGACGTGCGAAAATCGAGATCAGCGAAGCTCCGAAGCCGAGTGCGACGAGGCCTTCGAGCATGTGGCGCAGAACCTGCATCCGTTCTTCACCGACCGTCCCGTCGAGGCCGAACACGGTTTTCAGAACCAGCGTGTACAGGACAATCCCGAGCAGGCCGAGTCCGACGACGAGCAGCCCGGTAATGGCGCCGGACTTGAAGGAGACGCCAAGGGCTTCCTGCAGGCCTTTTGTTGCGGCTTGCGCCGTGCGGACGTTCGCGCGGACGGAGACGTTCATGCCGATAAATCCGGCAAGGGCCGAGAGAACGGAGCCGATAACAAAACCGGCGGCAACGTGCCAGCCGAGCAGGAAGAACAAAACGATTGCAACGACGACCCCGACCAGTCCGATCGTGCGGTACTGGCGGCTGAGATAGGCGGCGGCCCCTTCCTGAACGGCTGACGCAATTTCCTGCATTTTTTCGTTGCCGGCCGGAGCCTGCATGACCTTGCCGGCGGCAAACTGGCCGTAGACCAAGGCCAGCACCCCGCAGCAGATCACCATAAGGTAGATTTCTATGTGGTCCATAACGCACTCCTGTGCTGTTGTGTGGGAATATTTATCAAGACAGCGCTTCGTCTGTGCAGGCTGCCTCATTCGACACAAGAGATTGGACCAAAGACACGGCTGTGACAAGGGGAAAAATAGACAGGAAGACAGTCTGTTAATGTATAAAATTTCCCGGATTAGCGCATCGGGCGCTGTGAGATGACCTGGAGCAGGACGTCATGAACCGTTCCTTCGCCCAGAACATGGTCCGAAACCGAGACGAGGCGCGTTTTGATTTCTTCGACCGGCAGCATACCGCCATAGCGCTCCGCGCCCCGATTATTCAGAACGCTGTACATATCCGTCAGAAAGGCATCGTTCAGACGCGGGGATAATTTTTCTATTTTTTCCAGATTGCTGTGGTCTGTGACTTCAAGTGCGATCACAAGAGAGACAACCTGAGAAACGCCTTCCGAATCGACAATCGGCAGGGTGAGGGTTTCGAGCTCCACGAATTCCAGATGCGCCGGGTCATGCGCTTCATCCTTGGCTGGATGTTTCACATCGCCTTCATGGGCGTCATCCGTCAGCGCCGCTTCGGCTTTCTGGGTCCCGAAATAGAAATAGGCTCCGGCCCCTCCGCCTCCGAGAATAAGCAGCGCAAATACGGCGACTATCATCAATTTCATTCAGCAGGCCCTCTTTGGTTTTTTTAATGTCCATGTCCTGGCTATCTATCCAGATTAAGGGGAAATGGTTAATTTTCGTTTATAGAAGACCGGAAATTGAGCATATATTCCAAAGAAAATTGATTGATAAACTTATTCTTTTTTTGCATCTTCCCTGAATTCCGCTTTCAGGGCGTCGAGAAGCGCATTTACAAGAGCCGGTTCGCGGCCGTCATAGAAGGCTTTTGCGACGTGGACGTAGTCCGAAATGATGATCGGCGCGTCGATCTCGTTGTGCGCGTAGAGCTCATATGTGCCGCAGAGCAATATCGCGTGGAGCAGGAGCTCCGGTTTGTGGGCCTTGTCCCCGCGGGCGCGGCGCAGACTCTCTAAAATCGCTTCCTCCAGATCGAACTGTCTGGCGATGACGCCGCGAATGATGCCGGAAAAAAGCTCCGTGTCCGGTTTGACCATCGTTTCTCCGTCGATATCCATTCCGGCGTAATGGTCCAGAAAATCTTTTCCGGCGGCGATCACGTCCTTGCTCCGGACGTCCGGGTTGCCGAGTTGCTGGTAGACGACCTGCGCCGCGGCCAGACGGGCCGCCATCGCGCGGGCCTTGCGGGATCCGCCGCCACCTGTTTTTTTTGTGTTCCCGGTCTTTTTCGAGGCGTTCTGGGGCATTACAGTTTTTCCATGTTTTTTCGAAGGTCGAGCATTTTGAGGACGGCTTGCGCCGCGCCGCCGCCCTTGTTCATCTTGTCCGGTTTTGCGCGTTCCTGTGCCTGATCCAGATTTTCAACGGTCAGGATCCCGTTGCCGATGATGAGCGTATGACGAAGTGTCAGGTCCATCAGTCCTCTGGCGCTTTCTCCTGAGACAATCTCGTAATGTGTCGTGGCGCCGCGCAGGACGCAGCCGAGGGCCAGGAACGCATCAAAACGGTTCATGACCATCCGGATCGCGCCCGGGATTTCAAGAGCGCCCGGAACCTGTATCCGTGTGATGTCCGCATTTGCACGTTTGAGAACATCCTGTGCTCCCTTGTAAAGATTGTCCGAGATTTCTTCATAAAATCGCGCTTCGATCACGGCGATTTTCGGCGGGGTGTCGAAGGCGATATCGATATGTTCGAAGGCTTTCTCTGCCATGGGACGGGCTCCTCTTCCTCTTCCATGATTTGATCTGTCAGGCCGCTTGTTCCATTTTCTCGCGGTGGTCTATGAGATCCGCAATTGTGCCGAGTTTCAAGCCGTGTTTTTCGGCGAAAAGGAGAAGATCGGGCAGGCGGGCCATTGTGCCGTCGTCTTTCATGATTTCACACAGGACGCCGGCCGGTGAGAATCCGGCCAGTCTGGCGAGATCGACCGCGGCTTCCGTGTGGCCGCTGCGCGACAAAACGCCGCCGTCGGCGGCCCGGAGCGGGAAGATATGTCCCGGCGTGTTGATGTCCTGCGGGCCGGAATTCGGGTCGGCTGCGACCCGGATCGTCCGGGTGCGGTCGGCGGCCGAGATTCCCGTCGTTACGCCGTCTTTTGCCTCGATTGAGGTCATGAAAGCGGTGCCGAACCGGTTCATGCCCCGGCGCGGCATCGGGTCAAGCTGCAGGCGATTAATGCCGGATTTATCCATTGGCAGGCAGATCAGGCCCCGCCCGTCTTTCGCCATGAAGGCGATATGTTCAGGTGTAACCGCGTCGGCGGCAATGATCAGGTCGCCTTCGTTTTCGCGGTTTTCGTCATCGACGAGGATGATCATGCGCCCCCGGCGGATTTCCGTCAGGATGTCTTCGGTACTTGAGATATCCGTCATTTTTTATGCCGTCCTGTCCGGGGGGGTTCGGATAAGAAATGGTCCATATAGCGCCGGACGTATCTTGCCATCATATCCACTTCGATATTGACGCGGTCGCCAGGCTTGTATTCGTCGAAGATCGTTTTCAACCAGGTGTGCGGAATGATGTTGACGCCGAATTGATCGCCGATGACCTCGTTGACGGTCAGAGAGACGCCGTCCACGGCGATGGAGCCTTTAGGGGCGAGATAGGGGATGAGGTCTTCAGGGACCTTGAAGCGGACTCTGTGGGAATCGCCTTCCGCGCGGATCATCGAGACCTCGGCCGTGCCGTCGATATGGCCGGAGACCATGTGTCCGCCGAATTCGTCTCCGGCCTGCATGGCTTTTTCGAGGTTGACGGCGTTTCCCGGGATCCACGAGCCGAGGGTCGTCTTCGAGAGAGTCTCGACGGACACGTCCACGGCGAACCAGTGCTTGCCTTTGTCGACGACGGTCAGGCAGCATCCGTTACAGGCGATGGACGCGCCGGGGGATGTTTTTGTGAGATCAAAATGCGTCGACAGGATCAAAAACAGACCTTTTCCTTCGGTATTTTGAACCTCTTTGACTTCGCTGATATCCTGAATAATCCCTGTAAACATAAACTGTTCGCCTATTGATTTGATGCTGTTTTATAAGACGCAGTCTGATCCGGGACGGATTTGAGGTCGTCCAGAAACTGGTTGAAATCTTCCGGTTCGCAAAAATCCTTGTAAACGGAGGCGTAACGGATATATCCGACCTTGTCGAGTCCGGCGAGGGCTTTCATGGCATGCGCGCCGATAATCTCGGATTTGATTTCCTGTTCGCCGTGCGTTTCCAGTTGGCGGACGATGCCGTTTACGGTTTTTTCGATCTCTTCCATCTCGACCGGGCGCTTGCGCAGGGCAACCTGCATGGAGCGGATGAGTTTGTCCCGGTCGAAGGGTTCCTTGCGGTTTCCGGCTTTCAGGACCGTCATTTCGCGAAGCTGGATGCGCTCGAAGGTCGTGAAACGCGCGGCGCAGGACGGGCAGGCCCGGCGGCGGCGGATGGTGGCCCCATCCTCGCTCGGGCGCGAATCCTTGACCTGCGTCTCTTCATATCCGCAAAACGGGCAGCGCATCGGGTGTCCTCTATATCCAAAATCGTAACAATATTGCTTTGATTAGTTCCGGTATACAGGGAAACGCGCGCAAAGCGCAAGCACCTCTTCCCGAATTCGGGTTTCCGTTTGCGTGTTCGCGTCCGGGCCGTTTTGCGCGAGGCCGTCGAGGACTTCGGTCATCATGCGGCCGACCTGCCGGAATTCCTCTTCTCCGAAGCCGCGCGTGGTTGCGGCAGGCGTGCCGAGTCGCACGCCGCTCGTGACCATCGGTTTTTCCGGATCGAAGGGGATCGCGTTTTTGTTACAGGTCATACCGGCCCGCTCCAGCGCGGCTTCGGCCAGAACGCCGGTCAGTTTTTTCGGGCGCAGGTCCAGCAGGACGATATGCGAATCCGTGCCGCCGGAGACGATGTCGAGCCCGCCCTCGATCAGGGTTTCGGCTAAGGCTTTTGCGTTATCGACGACGGCCCGGCCGTAGGCCTTGAATTCCGGCTGAAGGGCTTCGCCGAAGCAGACGGCCTTTCCGGCGATGACGTGCATGAGCGGTCCGCCCTGAATGCCGGGGAAGATTGCGGAGTTGATCTTTTTGGCGATATCTTCATCGTTTGTCATGATCATCCCGCCGCGCGGGCCGCGCAGGGTTTTGTGGGTCGTCGTTGTGACGACATGCGCGTGGGGCAGGGGGCTCGGGTAGCTTCCGGCGGCGATCAGGCCCGCGTAATGGGCCATATCGACCATGAAGAGCGCGCCGATCTCGTCCGCAATTTTACGGAAGCGGGCCCAGTCGATGACGCGCGGGTAGGCCGAGGCTCCGGCGATGATCATTTTCGGCTTGTGTTCTTTGGCCAGTTTTTCAACGTCATCGTAGTCGATCAGTGCGTCCTCCTTGCGGACGCCGTATTGGACGGCATTGAACCATTTGCCGGACTGATTCGGTTTCGCGCCGTGGGTCAGGTGGCCGCCCGCCGCGAGCGACATGCCCAGGACCGTGTCGCCGGGCCGGAGCAGGGCCATCATGACGCCCTGATTGGCCTGTGAGCCGGAGTTTGGCTGGACGTTGACGAAATCGCATCCGAAAAGTTTTTTGGCGCGTTCTCTTGCAAGGTCTTCGGCAACGTCAACAAATTCGCAGCCGCCGTAATAGCGTTTGCCGGGATAGCCTTCGGCGTATTTGTTGGTGAGGACGGAGCCTTGCGCCTCAAGGACGGCGCGGGAGACGATGTTTTCGCTTGCGATCAGTTCAATCTGAGACTGCTGGCGATCCAGTTCTTTTGTGATCGCGCTCCAGAGGTCCGGGTCCGATGCGGCAAGCGTGTCTTCAAAAAAACCGGTTTTCCGGATGCCGTGCAGTTGTGCTACGTCCTGATTCGCATTTGCCATGCCATGCTCCTTTTACGTTTCAATAAAAAAGAAACATTAGAGGCAAGCGGACAGGGAATCAACCCGTGCCTGATGGCGGCCGCCTTCGAATTCTGTGTTGAAGAATGTATTGACGCATTCTACGGCAACGGCCGGGCCGATGATCCGTCCGCCGAGGGCCAGAACATTCGCATCGTTATGCCGGCGGCACAGGCGCGCCATCGTGACGTTCGTACACAAGGCTGCGCGCACGGCCGGGAAACGGTTTGCCGCAATGGAAATTCCGATTCCGGAGCCGCAGATCAGGATGCCTTTTTCGGCTTTGCCTTCGGTGATCGCCCGGCCCATTGCGCGTCCGTAGTCCGCGTAGTTGACGGAGTCCTTTCCGTGCGTGCCGAGATCGATCCAGTCAATCCCGTCCTTGAATGTGTCCATGATCATGGTTTTGAATTCAAACCCGCCGTGATCGCAGGCTATCGCGACTTTTGTCATTGTTTTACCCCTCTTGGATCAAGCCTTTTTTTCGCAGCACATATTCCAGCCGTTTGAGCGCGTTCCTCTGGAGGAGGGATTGCGGGGAAGCGGCAGGGCCCTGGATTGCAATTTCTGTTAACGATTGCGTATCCATGGCGGTGACCTTAACATAGGCCCCAATATTATGGAATTCAAAAATCACTTCCCGTCCGGCCAGTGTGTCTTTCGATTGCTCGGGCATGGCTGCATATTACAGCAGGTCGTCGTCGAAGCCGCCGAGTCCCGCGACGCCCGACTGGCTTGCCCAGAAGCGCTCCAGCATTTTGAGCGTCGTGCACAACTCGCCAAGGCGGGTTTCCGTTAAATCCGTGCCTTCGAGTTTTTGTTCGTGCCGCTCGAACATTTTTTGCAGCGAATTCCGAAGATCGGTTCCCTTCTGAGAAAGCCGCACGCGGATCGAGCGCTTGTCGTGGACGGAGCGTTCCTGTTCCAGATAATCGTTTTCAACCATTTTCTTGACGTTATAAGAGACGTTTGAGCCGAGATAGTACCCCCGGATCGTCAATTCTCCGACGGTCATTTCGTCATCGCCAATATTGAACAGGATCATGCTCTGGACGTTGTTGATGTCCTGAATGCCGCGCCGGTCGAGTTCGACTTTCAGAACGTCCAGAAAACGCCGGTGCAGGCGTTCGATCAGGTGGATCACTTCGTAATAGGGTAAAGGCACGCTTTCGCTCCCTTGATTCGGTTACATATCATTCGCATTTAAAATATCCTATTTTTTAAATGCGAGCCCTCAAACGCCGGGCATACTTCCGTCCTTACGGACGCCTCGCGTTCGCTCGGTACAATTTCGAATAAGACTCTGTGCGATTCTTATTCAAAATCACTACATACCGGAAAAGCATACCCCGGGACCGGACAGACTCAAGGAAAAAGTATGCGTTCTCCCGTGTGAGGCGGATTTATCTGTGGATTTACATGTTTTCGTTTTTCGCCTAGCTTGTTTTTTTTGATGCAAGGGAGGACGGAATATGGATTTCTCGAACCGGGCGCAGGGGGCTTATCCGCGGGTCAGGATGCGCCGGAACCGGAGCGATGCATGGCTTCGGGGCATGGTGCGCGAGCATACGCTTTCTTCCGCCGATCTGATCTGGCCGCTTTTTGTGCTGGACGGGGAGAATAAAACGGATTCCGTGCCCTCCATGCCCGGAGTCGAGCGGATGAGCGTGGACCGTCTGGTGGCGGCCGTTGCCGGTGCGGCGGAGCTTGGCATTCCCGCTGTTGCGCTTTTTCCTGTGACGCCGCCGGATTTGCGGGATGAGACGGGCAGTGCGGCCTGGGATCCCGATAATCTGATGTGCCGGGCGACGCGGGCCATCCGGGATCAGGTTCCGGGAATCGGGATTATCGCCGACGTTGCGCTTGATCCGTATACCTCGCACGGACATGACGGCGTTCTGGATGCGGACGGACGGATCCTGAACGATGAGACGGTCGCCCTTCTTTGCAAACAGACGCTCAATCAGGCGGTGGCCGGGGTCGATGTGATTGCGCCGTCCGATATGATGGACGGGCGGGTCGGGGCGATTCGGGATGCGCTTGATGCGGCGGGTCATCAGGATGTCAAAATCATGTCCTATGCGGCGAAATATGCGTCGGCCTATTACGGTCCGTTCCGGGACGCCGTCGGGTCCGGCGGGTTTTTGAAAGGGAACAAGAAAACCTATCAGATGGATCCCGCGAATACGGATGAGGCGCTTCGGGAGGTCGCGCTCGACCTTGCGGAAGGGGCGGATATGGTCATGGTGAAGCCGGGGCTGCCCTATCTGGATGTCATCCGGCGGGTCAAAGATACGTTCCGCGTGCCGACGATGGCGTATAACGTCAGCGGGGAATATGCGATGATCCGGGCCGCGGCGGACCGGGGCTGGCTCGATCTGGACAAGATCATGATCGAGACCCTGACCGGGTTCAAACGCGCCGGGGCGGACGCCGTCTTGACCTATTTTGCTTATGAAGCGGCACGATTGCTCAAGGACGGATAGCTGTTTTTTACCGCTTTTTACCGGTTGCTAACCCCTTTGTGTCAGAATAAACTTCTGCGCGGGCCCAGATTAAGGGGAATACCGGGATATGCCTGATATGCGTTTTGACAGAACTTCTGAAAACGATCCGGAAAAAGACAAGGATCTTCGCCAGCAACGGGACCGTTTTGTTGCGTTTTCTTTTGCGTCTTCCGACCTGTTTCTGGAGGTCGATGAACATGACCGGATCAGTTATGCGCTCGGGGCCGGACGCGGATTGCTCGGCGTTGAGGATAAAGACCTGACCGGTATGAACTGGCTTGATGTTTTTGCGCCGATCGACCGCCCGACTGTTGTCGCGATGCGCAGCCGGGCAAAACCTGTCAAAAGATGCGGGCCTATTCTTGTCAAACTGGACGAAAGTCTTGGTGAGTCAAAAAGCGTGATCATTACCGGAATCCGAATGCCGCAGAGTGAAACATTCTACGTTACGCTTGCGCATACGAGTATTCTGACGGCCCGCGCGGGGATGACGCAGCGGGAGATCGAAGAGCGAGAGCTTCTGGACCGGGACAGCTTTATCAATGTTGCTCGTGAGGCTTTGAATACGGCCCGCTCAATAGGGACGGACGTCGATCTGACCCTTCTGGACCTCGGCGATACCGAGACGGCCCGGGAGACCTGGGGGGAAGACCGGTGGCAGGCGATGACCGAGACTATTACGGGCTTCTTGCGCTCCAAATCCGTTGACGGGAATACGGCGGCGGAAATTACGGAAGGGCGGTATAGCATCGTCCATGACCGTGAAATTGACGGAGAATACCTTCGGGAGCAGATTGAGGTTCTCTCTCAGGAAACCGATCCGGACGGGCACGGGCTTAGGATCGCAGGCAAGACGGTGACGTCGGATCTGGCTTCGCTCAGCGACCGGGAGGCGACGAAAGCGTTAATTTATACGATTAACGAATTTGAGCGCAAAGGGACGGCTTTGAATATCCAGACCCTGAATTCCGGCTTTAAAGCTTATGTCAGTGCGAATGCCCAGAAAATCACGCAATTCAAAAGCATTATCAAGCAACTCAGCTTTAATCTCCATTTTCAGCCGATTGTTAATATGCAAAACTATGAGGCGGCGCATTTTGAGATGCTGACCCGCTTTTCGGGAGACGGGTCCACGGCGGAATGGATTGCCTTCGGTGAAGATATCGGACTCGCGTCCGAGTTCGATATGGCCGTCGTTGAGCGTGTTCTCAATTATCTTCTCTATAAATCTCCGGGGCGGCGGAGTAAATTCGCGGTCAATATTTCCGGCCAGTCTATTCAGAGCGATATTTTTTGCGACGATTTCTACCGGAAAATGAAGACAAATGCCGAAACTCTTTCCGAGAGATTGATCTTTGAGATTACAGAATCTTCCATGATTGAAAATCTTGATATGGTGAACAACCAGATTCTGGCTCTTCAGCGTCTTGGGTACAAAATCTGTCTTGACGATTTCGGAGCGGGAGCGGCGTCTTTTCAGTATCTTCAGAGGCTTCATGTCGATTACGTGAAAATAGACGGCAGTTATACGCGCCGCCTGATCAAGAGCGAGCGTGATTCGGCGATGATCAAAAATCTGATCCGGATGTGTCACGACCTGAATGTCAAAACGGTTGTTGAGATGATTGAAGAAGCGGATCAAGCCTATATGCTTAAACATATGGGCGCCGATTACGGGCAGGGATATCTCTTTTCCCCGGCCAGACCGAAGCCTGAATACACGCCGCCCAAAAATCTGCATTTCAAGGAATAATCCCGCAGGACGGATTGCACCGGGACAGGATCCGGGGCATAATATCCTCTCGTTTTTCTTCCGAAGCGGGCGTAAGGATTCGTCCGCAAATGCGCAACCCGGAACGGCTGATATCGCGACATGAAAATTCTCGGTTTTTTTATGGTCATCGGATGTACGTTCGGAGGATATATCCTTCTGGGCGGGCATCTTGATGTCATTTTAAAGGCTCTGCCTTTTGAAGGGATGATTATTGTCGGATCCGGAATCGGGGCCTTTGTGATCTCGAACACAGGGCATGTGATGAAAGACACGATGAAAAAAATGAATTGTCTCATCAAGCCGGAGGCGCATAAAAAAACGGATTATGTTGAGCTTTTGTGTCTGCTCTTCACGGTTTACAAGCTGGCCCGGACGAAAGGGTGGCTCGCGCTTGAAAGCCATATTGAAAATCCGGACGAGAGCGATCTTTTTCAACAGTTCAAGGGATTCAGCTCCAACCATCATGCGCTTGTCTTTTTGTGCGACTATTTGCGCATCATCTCACTCGGGAATGAAAATCCGCATGAGATTGAGGCTTTGATGGATGAGGAGATCGAGACGATTTCTCATGAGAAAATGCATCCCTCTCATGCCATTCAAACACTGGCCGACGGTTTGCCGGCGCTTGGTATCGTTGCGGCCGTGCTCGGGATTATTAAAACGATGGGGGCGATTTCCCAGCCGCCGGAAGTCCTCGGAAAAATGATCGGGAGCGCGCTCGTCGGGACGTTTCTCGGCGTGTGGGTCGCGTATGGATTTGTCGCGCCGATCGCCAGTGCGCTTGGTTCGCGCGGGGAGTCCGAGGTGCTGTATTACCGCTGTATGAAGGTCTCGATTATCGCTTTTCTGAACGGGGCGGCACCGCAGGTCGCGGTCGAGTTTGCACGTAAATTTTTGCCGCACCACGTTCAGCCGACTTTCCTGGAGCTTGAAGAAAAACTGAACGAGCTTCCAAGCCCGTCATAATAATCATAACCAGAATACGGAGCGTGTTTCCTTGGCAAAAGACGAACAGCAGCCGATTATCGTCAAGAAAATCAAGAAAGGCGGCGGCGGGCACCATGGCGGGGCGTGGAAGGTCGCGTATGCCGATTTTGTGACAGCGATGATGGCCTTTTTTCTTTTGCTCTGGCTTTTGAATGTGACAACGGAAGAGCAGAAGAACGCGATCTCGAACTATTTCGATCCGACATCTCCCAAAATCTCCGAGGCAACGAGCGGGGCCGGCGGGGTTCTCGGCGGGCTTTCGATGGCCAAAGAGGGCGCGATGACGACAAATCTTCAGACGATTAGCGCCAATAACGCGACTCCTGTTCCTCCGCCTTCCAGGCAGAGCAAGGATAAAACGGACAGTCATGACGGCGCCGAAGGCGAGGATGCCGAAGAAAAGGCCCGGCGTGAAGCTTTGCGGGCCGAGGAAGATCAACGTTTTCAGGAGGCCGCCGATGCCCTCAAACAGGCGATCGAGTCTCTTCCCGAGATGGCGGAGCTTGTCAAGAATATTATGGTTGACATGACGCCGGAGGGCCTGCGGATCCAGATCGTCGACCAGAAGGGGCAGTCGATGTTTCCGAGCGGATCGGCCCGGATGTATCAGAAGACGGAAAAGCTGATCGGGACGATTGCGAAAGTTGTTGAGAAACTGCCGAATGATATTTCCGTGCGCGGGCATACCGACAGTGTCAAATATTCGGCCGGCGCCAGTTATACGAACTGGGAGCTTTCGGCCGACCGGGCGAACGCAAGCCGCCGGGTGATGGAGGGCGCCGGGCTTGTGCGCGGGCGGGTCGCCAATGTGGTCGGCAAGGCCGATACGGATCCCCTCATTAAAGACAAACCGACGGATCCCCGGAACCGGCGGATCAGCATTATCCTGCTTCGTGAAGAGTTGACGAAGGGCGCGGCCGGCGTTCTTGAAGGGCAGGACGGGAAGCCCGGAGCGTCCGCGACAGGTTCGACGCCCTCCCGCCTGCCGACCTATCAACGCACGAAAGGGGCTGTCGAATTTCCATAGCGGATAGTCTTTCTATTCCCCCCGGACCAGTTTTTCGTAAGTGCCGCGCAGTTGTTTCGTGAGCGGGCCGACCGTGAAGGACAGATCGTCGATTTTTCCGACGGCGGTGACTTCAGCCGCGGTACCGGTCAGGAAGCATTCCTCAAAGGTCGGGAGGTCTTCGGGAAAAATCTTTGTTTCCTTGACGGTGATGCCGGCGTCTTTGGCGAGAGCGATAACGGTTCGGCGCGTGATGCCGTCCAGAAAGCAATCCGGGACGGGTGTATAGAGTTCGCCGCCCTTCACAAAAAAGATGTTTGCGCCTGTGGCTTCCGCGACCTGGCCCCGGTAATCGAGCATCAGGGCGTCGTCGTAGCCTGCGTCTTCGACCGTGTGTTTTGAGAGGGTGCCGATCATATACAGGCCCGCCGCCTTGCTTTTGCTCGGGGCTGTATCCGGGGCTGGTTTGCGCCATGGCGAGGTCTTGAGCGTGATGCCTTTTTCGCGTTTTTCGGGATCGAAGTAACTCGGCCATTCCCAGCAGGCAATGGCGACATGGGTTGTCGTTTGTTTGGCCGAGATGCCCATTTGCTCGCTGCCGCGCCAGGCGACCGGGCGGAGATAGCCGTCGACAACGCCGTTTTCCTCCATGACGGCGTCTTTGGCGGCCATTATTTCTTCAACGCTGTAAGGGAAGGGCATGCCGAGGATTTCCGCGGAAGCGAGCAGCCGTTCGGCGTGTTCTTTCGATTTGAAAATTTTTCCGTTATAGGCGCGCTCTCCTTCAAAGACGCAGTTTGCATAATGCAAGCCGTGGCAGATGACGTGAGTTTTTGCCTCGCGCCAGGGGACCATTTCTCCGTTCATCCAGATGGTGCCGTCGCGGTCGTCAAAGGAAAGCAGTGCCATTATTTTCGTCCTTTTTGCTTTTTTTGTTCGGTCTTATTCATGTTATGAATGAGATCTGTAACATAAGCAAAAAAATGGGCGGGCGGCAATCGTCATGGTGACATCGGTGCAAAAATCTCTGGATTCGGGGGGCGATCCTGCGGCGCTCGCGCATATTCTCGTTGTGGACGACGATGCGCGGATCCGCGCGCTTGTCTGCCGGTATCTTCTGGATCACGGATTTGTCGCTCTTGGCGCGAAGGACGCTGCACAGGCCTCTGACTATCTGGATTTTGCGGCGTTTGACGCGCTGGTGGTCGATATCATGATGCCCGGGGAGAGCGGGCTTGATCTGACAAAACGTGTGCGGGAGCGTTTCAATCTGCCTGTGCTTCTCCTGACGGCGCTTGGGGAGACGGGGGACCGGATCAGCGGTTTTGAAGCCGGGGCGGATGATTACCTGCCCAAGCCGTTCGATCCGCGTGAGCTGGTTTTGCGGTTGCAAGCGATTTTGCGCAGGGGGAATGCGGGAGGAGACGAAGATCATGCGCCCGGGACGGTCCGTTATCGCTTCGAGAACCGGATCTATGAACCGGGATCCGGTTATCTGGAATCTGAGGATGGTGCATCTACTTCCTTGACAGATATGGAAGAAACGCTTTTGCAAATTTTAATCCGTCACGCGGGTCAGAGCGTCTCGCGTGAGGATCTCGCGCAGGGGTGCGGGTTTGCCGGGAATGAGCGTAGCGTTGACGTGCAGGTTACGCGTCTGCGTAAAAAACTGGAGGCCGATTCCCGCAATCCCCGGATCTTGAGAACGGTGCGCGGGTCCGGATATCTGATCCGGGCCGTGAGAATATAACTATTTTGGTGTTTTGTCATTCCCGCGAAGGCGGGAATCTTTATGGAAGAGGCCCCAGAAGATCCCCGCTTCCGCGGGGATGACGTTTATAAAAATAAGTTTCTAACGAGTAAAAGGATGGGCTTTGATGCATGTGATGAAATCCATTCGGCGGCGGTTTCCGTTTTTGCGCGGATTTATGCGCGGCGTGCTGCCGCGCAGTCTGTTCGGGCGCTCGATGCTCATTCTCGTTTTACCGGTTCTGCTTATTCAGGTGATTACGACTTATGTCTTTTTCGATCGCCACTGGGACCGGATGACGAGCCGTCTCGGGTTTGCTGTCGCCGGAGAGATCGCGATTATCGCGGATCAGATCGAACGTTCGTCCGATCCCGAAACGCTTGAGCGGATCGCGCGATACAGTTCTTCGGATCTCGATCTTCTGGTCAGCTATCTGCCCGAGGCGCGGCTTCAGTCCCGCGAACATGATGCGCCGGGATGGGGATGGGGCTCGATCGTTGCGGGTACGCTCTCTCATGAGCTTGAAGAAAAGATCGGCTATCCTTTTGCGATTACGATCGACCGGAAAGAGGAATGGGTCGTCGTCCGGATTCAGCTTTCGGATGGGCTTCTTGTCGTGGAACTGCCTCAGCGGCGCCTGTTTTCCTCGTCCGGGTATATCTTTTTGCTCTGGATGCTCGGGATTTCGATTGTCTTGCTCGGGATTGCCGTGATCTTCATGCGCAATCAGATCCGTCCGATCCGGCGGCTTGCCGTCGCGGCGGACCGGTTTGGCAAGGGGCGGGATATGCCCGCGTTCAAGCCTGAAGGGGCCCGCGAAGTGCGTCAGGCGGCGCAGGCGTTTTTGAACATGCATGAGCGTATCAACCGCCAGATTGCCCAGAGGACGGCGATGCTGGCCGGTGTGTCCCATGATTTGCGCACGCCTTTGACCCGGATGAAGCTTCAACTGGCCATGTTTGAGTTGACGCAGGATACGAAAGACATGCTCCAGGATATTGAGGCGATGGAGAAAATGATTACCGGGTATCTCGACTTTGCACGCGGTGCAGGCGAGGAGCAGAGCGTTCGGGTCGATTTTCCGGACTGGCTGCGCTCCGTTGTGGGAGCTTTCGATCGTGACGCGGCACATCCGGTTCATCTCGATATTCATATCGGATCGGACCGGAGCGTTTTGATCAAGCCGGTGGCGTTTGAACGCTGCCTTGTAAATTTGTTCTCTAACGCCCGGAAATACGGGGATCATATCTGGGTGAGCGTCTGGAAGGACAGTGCGGATGATATGCTCCGGATCATGATTGAGGACGACGGACCTGCGATTTCTCCCGAACTGTATGAAGAGGTTTTCAAGCCCTTCTACCGGGTCGATTCGTCGCGGAATTCGGAGACGGGCGGTGTGGGGCTCGGGCTTCCGGTCGCGATGGATATCGTGCACGGCCATGGCGGACGAATCTGGCTCGAGCAAAGTGCGCGCGGCGGCCTCGCCGTTCATATCCGGTTGCCTTTATAGATCTATGCTATGGCTCCCCTGTGGTTTCCTCCATACCGTAAAACGTTCCGGTGCAGAGTTTACGGAAGCCGTACAGACGATAAAAGCGCTCCAGCACCGTGCCCGATTCTGTCTGGACGAAAAGGAATCGTGCACCGTTATCGGCAGCGTCCTGAATGGCCTGTGCGCCGAGAGCGCGCGCCATTGTTCCTTTTTTTCTGTATTCTTTCGGTACACCGAGTGTGTAGATGAAGGTTTTCTCATCTTTACTGACCGTTCGGACGATTCCTGCGGGTGCGCCTTTCCATGTTCCGATATAGATCCGGCTTTCGAAAGGCGGGCTTTGTTTAAAAAACCGCTCTTCGGCAATCAGGTATCCTTCCGGCAGCGCGCCGTAGACATCGTCCGCATTGCCGAACGAGGCTCTGAAAAGGTCCAGATAGGCAGGAATGTCGTTTTCGTTTGCGCGGCGAATATGAAGATCGTCTCCGGTGTTTTCCAATTCGGCGTTCAGGCGTTCCCTGTGGCCGTTCTCATCGAGATCGAGCCTCATCCAGACGTCTTCCGCGATTTTTGTGAGGGATGGCGGAATGTTTTCTTTTCTGTCGTAAAGATCCGAGAACGGTGTGATGCAAACGGTCGGGGCTCTGTTTCTTTCCGTGAAGAGATCTTTTGCGTCGCCCAGGATTTTTTCAGGGTTTCCGGTGTAATGCAGGAGATGATTGAAATAGAAATCTTCAATGCAGTCACTAAAAGCGTAACCGTAGGCCGGGGTGTCGTGCGGGGCGTAGTCCGTGTATGTGCCGTAATTTGACGTGTAGCAGAAGTCTGCGACCTCTTCTATCGTGTGGATTTGTTCTGTCATGCTGTTATGTTTAGCCTTAACCTTAATCTTAATAAACCTGAACTATGGATAAGAATAAGTTATAAAACCAACAAAACCAACCGTCATCCCGGCGAAAGCCGGGATCCAGTCATAGAGTTGTTTAAACGCGAAG
>JANQFU010000085.1 GCA_028277665.1 Alphaproteobacteria bacterium
CCCCCCATCCGCGCGTTCATCATGGCGCATCGCCATGAGGATCCGGCGAAGCTGGCCCTCAAACCCATGCCCGAGGCCGATTGGCCGCGCACGGAGATCCTGAACCAGATCGCCTCGCGGCAAAAGCTCGAAAAGAAATGGCCGGACTGGGCGGCCGACGAAAACCTGATCCTGCCCGCCCCAAACGTTGTCGAGCAATGCAGCGGCCGGGCAACCGCCACATATAAGGCCGCGCTCGTCAGCGGCCGCACATTCGCCGACCTGACGGCGGGCGCGGGCGCGGATACGCTGGCTTTCGCCGCGCGCTTTCAATCCGGGATCGCGGTCGAGTGCGACCCGGGCACGGCGCAGGCCCTCGCTCACAACATCCCGCACCTCACACAGACACCGATCAACGTGCGGGAAGGCAAGGCGGAAGATCTTCTCCAATCCTTGCCGTTCTGCGACCTGATCTATCTCGACCCCCAACGCCGCTCGGAACAACGCAAAGGCATCTTCACTCTCAAAGACACGGCCCCGTCAGTGCCGGAGATGCTGGCGGCCCTTCTCGATAAAGCGCAGACGATCCTGCTCAAAACATCGCCGATGCTGGATATTGAGGCGGCCTGCCGGTCCCTGAAAGGCCATGTCCACGAAGTCCACATTGTCGAAGTCGCTGGAGACTGTAAGGAAGTATTATACCTCCTGACGAGAACGCAAAAGACACCCAAAATCACCGCCGTCTCTCTCAAAAACGATGGCACGCCGCTTTGGACCGAAACCCGCGACGTGAGCGTTCCGGAGCCGACATACAGCGCCCCGCAGGCTTTCCTGTTTGAACCCGCTCCGGCACTGCGCAAAGGCGATTTCCTGAAAACGCTCGCAGACAAATACGACCTGTCCGCCCTGCATCCGCAAACAAACCTGCTGACATCCACCGAAGACCGCCCGGATTTTCCCGGTCGGCGTTTTAAAATCATCAAAACATGCCCGCCGGACCGCAAAGCGCTCAAACGCCTCCTCCCCGGGGGCAAGGCCAGCCTGACCCTGCGCAATTTTCCGGGTACGACCGACGCACTGCGCCAAAAACTGAAACTCAAAGACGGCGGCAACGTGTACGTGTTTGCCTGCACACTGGCAGACGGAGGACATAGCCTCCTGATTTGTAAAAAATTTTAACTAACAGCAAAGCTATTTCTAACTAACAAAAAAGATAGACAGGGCGCATGCCATTGATATAAAATAATTTTAGGAAAATATTTTCTAACTACAATAACAGGACATTCTAACTAAATGCCAAATGAGATTCAGATCCCGGAGCCAACATGGAACAGCCCCCTGACCCCAATCATTCTGGAGCTCGAAAAGCTGCGGACACATCACTTTTTTTCGAAAGTCCCACCTTATATTTTTTTCCAGTTAAAAGAAATTTTTCAAATTCTGGAAACATTGGGATCGGCAAGAATCGAAGGCAATAACACAACACTTTCCGAATATGTCGAAAAAATAATCGAACAAAATGCAAACGAAGATGAAAAAAGGCAAGAGCTTGAGAATATTGAAAAAGCAATTAATTTCATTGAAAAGAACACAAGCCAGGAGACACGTATAGATCGTGCATTTATCTCACATCTCCACAACCTCGTCTCGAACAGACTAACCCCACCACCTCATGGTGAAGGCTCAAACCATCCCGGGAAACTGCGTCCTATTGATGTTGTTATTCAAAAATCCGGTCACAAACCAATACCCCACGAAGTTCTTCAAGACCATTTCGACCAATTCCTGACTTTCATCAACCAGGATCTTGCCGAACAAAACCAGCTACTCATGGTCGCGATAGCCCATCACCGATTCATGCATATCCACCCCTTTGACAATGGAAATGGGCGCATGGGCCGGTTGCTGAATTATGCTCTGCTTATTAAACTGGGATTCAACGTACACACCGGACGGATCATCAATCCATCCTCCGTATTCTACACGGATCGAGATAAATACTATGACATGCTAAGTCAGGCAGACACCCTTTCTCCCAATGCCTTGCTCGACTGGTCCGAGTATTTTTTGTTAGGACTGAAAAACGAACTGCAAAAAATAGAAACTCTGTTAGAGGTAGATTTCGTACGGGACAAAATCCTGATGCCGACCCTCAGATTCGCATTAGATCGGGAACATATCAACGAACAAGAATTCGAAATCCTCACATACCTTGTCAAAAAGAAAGAGATGTCTATAAAAGCCAGCGAACTCGATCATTTTAACATTCACGCCTCAACGCAAAAAACATACGTCATTGGAAAACTCCGCGACAAACAGATGCTCGCTCCTGTCAAAGAGGGAGGAAGAACCTATACAATTCGATTTGCAAATAACTACCTGCTTCGAGGAATCATTAAAACGCTGGAAAATAACGGCTTCATTGCCGATTTCCTAAACCGTAACGATCAGCTCTGAAATCCTGTCAGACCTCCGTCCCCGGGGCCAGTGTCACGCGCAGGCCGTCGAGTTCTTCGGACATGATGAGCTGGCAGGACAGGCGGGAGTTGTCTTCGAGGCCGACGGCTTCGTCGAGCTGGACATTTTCCTCGTCCCGCATGGGCGGGAGTCTGTCCACCCACGCCGGATCGACATAGACGTGACACGTCGCGCACAGGCAGCATCCGCCGCATTCGGCTTTGACGGGAAGTCCGTGCTCGCGGATGATTTCCATCACCCGCCACCCTTCGACGGCCTCCAGCTCGTGTTCGGTTCCGTCCCGGTCTGTCACATAAATGATCATGATCTGCTGTGGTCCCGGTCTTCTTTTTCCTTATAGAGCGCCTGAATAAGGCGCGTGACGCAGAGTGTCATAATGATCGAAAACAGCGTAAACGCAACCCCTGGAATAAGCGACAGGCCAAAAGTTAAAGGCTCGGGAGGAAAAACATTCCCCAGAATAATAACAAGCAGGTTCAAGGCGATCAGAACGCACATCAGAAACGGCATCAGACAAAAAATCCATGCGCCGAACATCAGAAGCGATGTTCTGAACGCGGGAAGATCGGCCAGAAACGCACGGACGCTCTGACCGGCTGCCGCTGGAACATAGACCCAGAACAGCCGAAACAACCAAATGAATCCGCCAATCAGCGCAAGCGCCCCCGCCATAAACAAATAGCGGCTTACACCGTCAGGCGGCGGTGGCGGGAGCTCTCCGGAAAACTCCGCGTTTTGCGCGGTTGTTCCGGCGGCTTCCGGCATCACGCCGAAAATAACGGCCTGAAGCCCGGCATGAAACAGCGCGATCAGAACATAAAGGAGAATCCCGCCCGTCACCGCCCGGCGGACCTGCGGGTCGGCGAGGGGAGGAAAGACTTCGGAAAACAGGGCATAACGCACAACCCGGACAACAAGCCAGCCCTCAACAAACATCGCCGGAATCAAAAACAGGACTGTCCAGACATATTCATGCGTCAACCCGAGAACAGGAACCAGAGCCAAAAACACAGTCTTCACAGCCATCGGCAGAAGCGCGAACGCAAAATAAAGTTTGCGGGACCGCCAGAACGCTGCATACGACCCCGCGCAAACGTCAATAAGATCCATAGCCATAATTCGCGCATGCTCCCTGTTCAGGTCAGGATCCGTCGGCCACGCCGAGTTTTTCCTGCAAATCGCTGGATGATGTCGTGTATTGGAAACGCAGTCTTTTATCCGGATAAACATAGCGGAAAGCCTGCTGGGCCATCAAGGCGGCTTCGTGAAAACCCGACAAAATAAGTTTCAGCTTTCCGGGATACCAATTGATATCCCCGATCGCGAAAATCCGGGGCGTGGACGTCTCGAATTTCTCCGTATCGACGGGGATCAGGTTTTGATCCACGTTCAGCCCCCAATCCGCGACCGGCCCGAGCTTCATCGTAAGCCCGTAAAACGCGAGCATCGCATCACAGGAAATCTCGAGCGGATCTTCCCCTTTTGCCTGAAACAGAACGGAAGAGAGCTGGCCGTCCGCGCCGCGCAATTCTTTAAGCGCACCGATATGAAGATCCATCTCGCCCGCATCCACGAGCGCGCGCATTTTTGCCACACTATCGGGCGCCGCCCGGAAATCGTCCCGGCGGTGCACAAGAACGACCCGCCGGGCAATGGGAGATAAGTTCAAGGCCCAGTCGAGCGCCGAATCGCCGCCTCCGGCAATCAGAACCGTTTTGTCCCGGAACTGATCCATCCGTTGCACCGCATAAAAAACGGACCGTCCCTCATAGGCCTCAAGATTGGTCAGTACCGGCCGCTTGGGCACAAACGATCCGCCGCCCGCCGCGATCACGACGACAGGCGCCTCAAGGACCGTCCCGCGATCCGTCGTCAGCCGCCAGCGTCCGTCCTCAAGTTTCTCGAGTTGCTCGGCCATCTGACCAAGATGAAACGTCGGCGCAAACGGAGTGATTTGCTCCAGAAGCCGATTCGTCAAATCCTGTCCCGTAATCACAGGCCAGGCCGGAATATCGTAGATCGGTTTCTCCGGGTACAGCTCCGTACACTGCCCGCCGGGCCGGTCGAGAATATCGACGAGATGCGCTTTCATATCCAAAAGCCCCAGCTCGAAAACAGCAAACAGGCCGACAGGCCCGGCCCCGACGATAATCACATCCGTTTCAAACTTCTGCCCGGCCTCCGGGGTCTCCAACTCCATATTCATATCCTCATTCACCTTTATGACGTCGCGTCTGTCTAGGGGCCATACTCACAGGTATCGTCGATTGCACGATACCTGTGAGTATGGCCCCTAACTTTTTATCTGCGCACAGATAAAACAATGCCCGCCCCTCACTTGCAAGTGATTCTTAACAGGAAAAAGCCAAAACCAGAAAACTTGACTTTCACTCCGAATAGGAATATAGTCATACAATCAACACCACAATTGCGCCCGGTGCGGATCTTCCGATCCCGCCGGGTTTTTATTGGCCTCATACCCGAGAAATAAAGGAGACATAAAATGCCCGAGAAAACCTACCTTCCATGCGACGCCAACGACGATCTTATCCCGGCCCTGCGCCTCAAACAGGGCGGTGCGCATGCGATCGCCGTAACCGATACTTCCGCCGTGAACACAACGGCTTTCGATCCCTATACGCGCGTCGTCAGCCTCTACGCGACCGGGCCGGTTTTTCTGCGCTTCGGCGAAGATGACGTCACGGCCACGGAAAACGATCATTACTATCCTGCCGGAATTTATTACGACGTCGCCATCGGCGCGGGAAGCGACGGCGCGCATTACACGCACCTCGCCGTACTTTGTGCCGGTGAAGATTGTACACTCTACATTTCAGAGAAATGCTAGGGTCCTTAGGGTTTTTTCCCCTACGGTGAGCTTGCTTGATGCCGCAGGTTTGCCGTTCACGGGGAATCTCTGTGAGGCGCGGCAAATTTTTGCATCTGTGCACTCAAATCTCTTGACCGTAATTTGACACGCGCAGAATCGACACTATAGTGATTTCCGATAAGAATACGACATATTCTTATTGGAAATTGTACCGAGCAAAGCCCAAAAGAGACATGGGCGTCCGTAAGGACGGAAGCATGCCCCCAAGAGCGTATAGCGTTTGAGGGCTCGCATTTAAAATGTCTGATTTTAAATGCGAATAGCTATATGTTGTAGGTCCTGACCCCAATTCCGGACTGGAAGGATTATACTCTGCGGGAAAACGAAATACAGGCGCAGGCATGTCATCATCACTCCGGTTTTCGCGCGAAACTCTGAACAACGTTTTGTCTGCCTATCGGGCAGGCGTTTTCCCGATGGCCGATCGCGCCGACGATCCCGGCGTCTTCTGGGTCGAGCCGAAAATGCGTGAAGTCATCCCGATCGAAACCCTTCATATTCCACGGCGGCTCGTCCGGACCATCCGCCGCTTTCCGTATGCCGTCCGGATCAATGCCGATTTTCCCGGCCTGATCCGGACGTGCGCGGCCATACACCATGACAAAGGCGGAACGTGGATCAACGAAACGATTATCCGGATTTTTATCGATCTGCACCGCCTCGGCTACGCTCATTCGCTTGAGTTGTATGACCGGGAGGACGGGACGCGGGTCGGCGGACTATACGGTCTTGCTCTGGGGAGCGTGTTCTGTGGCGAAAGCATGGTTTCCTTGAGACGGGACGTGAGCAAAATTGCGCTTGTCCATCTTTGTGCGCGGCTGCAAATCCAGGGCTTCGGCTTGCTTGACGCCCAGTTTGAAAACCCGCATTTAAGCCAGTTCGGCGCATATGCCATACCGCAGGCCGATTACCTGAAAAAGCTCGATATACTGATCGACAGACCGTGCGTATTCGACCCGGAAACTCTGGCCGGTGAAGGGGTGGAACGGGCCGCTGTTATGGATTTTATCGGCGTTCGTAGCGGCCCATGATCCGGGCGTCCGCAAGGACGTGTCCGTCCATGGCGGTTTCAAGATCGGCCTTGGTTGCGCCGGCCCCGAGATCGAGAATCGTGTCCAGCGCGTAGAATTTAAAAAAATAACGGTGAACGCCATGGCCGACCGGCGGGCAGGGGCCCCCATACCCGGTATTTCCGAAATCGTTAATTCCTTGCACGACACCGTCTGCCGTTCTTTCTGCCGCAGGAAATCCGGCCGGCAGTGACGTCCAGGCGGCGGGAATATTAAACAAAACCCAGTGAACGTATGTTCCGCCGGGCGCATCCGGATCATCAACAATTAATGCAAAACTCTTCGTTTCGTCCGGCGCCCCGCTCCAACTCAGGTCGGGAGACGAATCCGCCCCCTCGCAGCTATTACCGGCCGGAATGAACTCCGATGGTGCAAACGCTGTTGTATGAAGCTCCATGATCATCTCCTTATGTGTTAGCGTTCTCCCAGGACCTGATAAAAGACATAGTAGTCATCCGTGCCATTGCAACCGGCTGTGCCGAGTTGATGATAGCACCCTGCGTTTCTGCCATCGAGAAGGCCTGCAGAATCATGTATGGCGTGGCCGTCCGTAAAACTGCCTTGATAGCGGTTCCCGGCGTCCTCATAACTGCAGGCGGTATCCGTCGGCGGATCGTCGTCAACGCCTGTAATCCCAAGACGGTCGTTCACAGCCTGACAAACGTTTTTCTTTACAAAGGGCAGAACCAGAACAAGGTCTTCGTTACTGTCATCGAGATCGGAAGCACAGCCGTCCGTTTCTCCATCACCGAGTCCCGGAACGCAGGTATTGTCTGGAAAAATGTAGTTCTGATAATTTGCCGTAGCTTTATGCGCCGGATCCAGCCAGTCTTCAACAGGGATGCGATAGGGAATGCCGCCGCCACTCCCGGAAAAAATCTGACAGCCGCTCTCTGCAGAGGGCGTGTGATCGTACCCGCTGACATGATCGTTTTCAAAACTGATATCCATATAATCGCAGCCGTCGATTCGAACGTTCTGGACGGCCCGGCGGATCGCAGCCGATACCTGGAGAATCTCGGTCGCCATTGCTTTGGCTTTTTCTGCGCCGACCTGCGAGGGATCACCCTGACGCATCGACTCGGTGACGGCATAACCGAGCGCCGCAAAGAGTACAACGCCCATCATGACATAGAGAATAACGCTGCCGCGTTCATTCCGGAATGCATCTTCATTGTCCGACATAGCTTTCATCCATCTTTCTTGATTTTGGTCCTGCGCATTCGCTAGAATGCCGATATGACGGTTCCCGAGAACAATCACACAGTCATTCTTGTTGCTGAAAGCGACGGCGTCAACCGTTCCCGGATTGTCTCGGCTTTTCAGGCGCGTGGATACGGGGTTGAGCAGGCCGTGGACGGCGGGTCTGCATTTCATGTTATCCGGTCCCGGCGAAAAATCGATTTGATTGTCGCGGGCCGGGTCATGGCGCCTGTCACAGGATTCGAGCTTGCCCAGACACTTCTGGCGAACGGATATGACATCCCGATTTTGATGATCTGCGATTCCGATCCGGGCGATCTTATTATAACGGCAAGCCGTTATAACATCAGGAGAATTTTTAATGCGCCGGTCGAGCCGGACATTTTATGCGAGGCCGCTGCACGCCTTTTCCGTGAAAAAGGACGCTCGTCCCCGCATATTTTGCCCGAAAAACCGGCAGACCGGGAAACAGACACGCAGCAGTAAGACTCCCGGCCCTGAATACGGCTCTTGGCAGCCCGCCTTCCATTCAGTAAACTACGCCGGAGTATGTCCTTTTTCAGACGAAAGATGTTTGCCATGATCTGGTTGAAGAGGTTTCTGGGCGCGATGTCGCCGGTTCAAATCGGTTTATATTCCCTGAAAAACCGGCTATTCGGCGGTGGACGGCATGTCGGGAGCGATGCCTTTGGAAATGTCTATTTTGCGGCGCGTCTTCCTGAAGGAAAAGGCCCTGCCGGGAGTTTAAGGCGAGAACGGCGCTGGGTGATGTATGAAGGAGATCCGGAAGCAAGCCGCGTTCCGCCGGAATGGCACGGCTGGCTGCATTACCAGACGGATGTCTGCCCGGGCTCAAACAATACCTGGACAACATACCGCCGAAAATGGCAGAAACCGCACCGCCCAAACCCAACCGGTACGGCCGGGGCGTATCATCCTCCGGGCTCTCTTCTGTGCAAACATCACCATACGCACCCGGCCGGAAAAAAATGCTGTGAATCCTGGGCTCCGCCGGAGAACGTATAAAAACACGTATAAATGACACGGATATCCGTGAGAAACACCCTTATCAAGTGAGAATTGACGAGAAAGGCCGAAGGCATGAAACGAAGCGTAATTGAAACAGTACTGGGGGCGGTCGTTCTGTTCGTTGCTGCCTTTTTTCTGTTGTTCAGCTATAAAACGGCAAATGTCAAGGCTGTCAGCGGATATGAAATTTCAGCGGATTTTTCAGGGATCGGGGGGCTGAGCGCCGGGGACGACGTTCAGATTAGCGGCGTGAAAATCGGAACGGTCACAGCCGTGACACTGGACTCTGAAACATATCTGGCGCGCGTCCATATGAGCATCGACCCGGATATCGCTCTTCCGGTAGACACGGCGGCCGTTATCAGCAGTGAGAGCCTGCTCGGCGGGCGCTATCTCTCTCTTGAACCCGGTGCAGCGGAAGAATCTCTTACCGACAAGGGCCGCATTCAGTTTACGCAGGCCCCGCAAAACCTGGAGCAACTTCTCGGTCAGTTCATTTTCAGCATGCAGAACGGCAATGACAACGAATAATGTTCCCTATTATCATAATTGTCATAGACGTCCGATTCTCCCGGGAGTCGTTCTCCTGTTGTTTTCTGTGAGCCTTCTGTTGTCATCTGTGTTTGCGACTCCGGCTGTCGCAGAGCCGCCGTCCCGCTTTGAAAATTATTCGGGCGCACGACTGCAGACGCTGGATAAGTCAACGGCGCGAACAATGACATTCGAAATGGGTGTTGGGAAAATAGTTAAATTCGGGCCTTTATACATTTCCCTTCAGGCCTGCCGGAAAGCGCCGCCGATTGAAACGCCGGAGAGTACGGCATTTCTTCAGGTCTGGGAAACGCCGCCGCCGGATCACAAACCGGTCTGGGTCTTCAGCGGATGGATGTTTGCCTCGTCTCCCGCTCTGTCTTCAATGGATCATCCGATCTACGATGTCTGGGTCCTTGATTGCATCGAGACAGACACAACGGAGGCGGAATCGGAAACCGGGGCCGGCGCTGGAAAATCTACGAAAACAGAAGACGAGACAGTTTCCGGCGACCGGTGATTGTGAGCGGATCGGCAGGGCCGAGTGCCTCAAAAAACTTCAGGAGTTTCTGGCGGGCCGCGCCGTCGTTCCATTCCCGGTCGATCCGGATGGACTCGAGAAGCGCGTCAATCGCCGCGTCCTTCTCCCCGGCCGAGAATAACGTACCGGCGAGCTCAATCCGCGCATCATGATCGTCGGGCGACGCCGCAACTTTTTTGCGCAGGGCCTGCGTCTTTTTATCGTCCGCGCCGCTATGTTTATGGCCGTCTCCGGCCAGGTCCAGCGCGGTCATCGCTGCCTGAAAAGCACTGTGTTTGCGGATATCCCCGGGAACCTGATCGCAAAGCGCGCGGGCCTGTTCCGCCGCGCCGGCCGCGATCATCGTCCGGATCATCCCGGCATAGGCATCGGCATTATCCGGCGCCTGACGGATGATCTGGCCGTACAGATATTCCGCTTCGTCAATACGGTCTTCGGAAAGCGCCAGTGCCGCGGCTTTCAGCGTTTCGGGAATATCGAGCGCGTCGGGCTGCATTTGCCGCGCCATTTCGATAAGTTTCTGGACGAACTGGCGGATCTGGCTTTCCGGTTGAACGCCCGAGAATCCGTCCACGGGCTGGCCCTGAGCGAACGCATAGACGGTCGGGACGCTCTGAATCCGGAGCGCCTGCGCAAGCTCCGGACATTCGTCAAGATTGACCTTGGCCATCAGGACCTTGCCGCCCGCCGCGACAACGGCGGCTTCCAGAACGGGGCCGAGCTGTTTGCAGGGCCCGCACCACGGCGCCCAGAAATCGACAATGACGGGGACTTCCATCGACGCGCGCAGGACTTTCTCCTCGAAATCTGCGACGCCGACATCAAAGACAGGTCCCGGCGGCGGCGCGACATCGAGCTGCATCTGTTGCGGCGGCCGCGCTTCAGGCCCGGTCGTCTGTGTCTGCGGCCCAAGCGGCCCGCGGCCCGAGTGCTGTTTTGATTGCGGTCCTTTATTATGGCCGTTGCCGAAGAGCATGTCCGTCCTCTTTTTTTCTTTCTTAACTATTTCGCGCACAGAATAGAGCGCTCCGCCCCAAAAAGCAAAGGGGATCTCTTATAGGAACCCCTGCAAATTCCTTTTTTTTTCGTCATCCCCGCGAAAGCGGGGATCTTTCAATTCTTTGTTTCTAAAAGATTCCCGCCTTCGCGGGAATGACGGTTTTTGTATTAAAGGGGCTTTTGCAGAGCTTCCTATAACATATCCGGCGCGACGACGGAGAGGTCGAGGATCTCCGGATCGTGTCCCGTATGCGCGAAAAAGCGCATGAGACCGGACGGCGTGAGGCAGGTGCTCCTGTCGTTGATCAGGGGATGATAATTCACCAGATCCGAGTCCATCATCGCCTTGTCGAGAATAACCCGGACCCGATGCTCCCGGTCGTTGATCACGGCGAACGGACAGACGGATCCGGGCCGCACGCCGAGATACTGCCACAACCGCTCTTCCGATCCGAAAGACAGGCGCGCGCATCCGAGTAAAGTTTCCAGCTTTTTCAGGTCGATCGCCGTCTCGTTCGCGGCTGTGACGAGATACATCCGCTTCTTCTTGTCGCGCAAAAACAGGTTCCGGCAATGCGTCCCGGGAATGAAATCCTTATGGTGCAAACCTTCCGCAACCGTGCGGATCGGCTCATGCTCATAAGTTTCGGTCTGAATGCCCATCCCGGCGAGCAGGGCCAGCAGCTCTTCCGGCGATGTCGGCATCGGCGTCGATAGTGCTGCATCAGGCGCGGTCATCTTCCCTCCGGTTCTTTTTGTTTTCAAAATCCCGGATCGCGCGTTTTTCTTCGCGGATTTCTTCGAAATCCTGAGAAAAACGGCGTCCGGGATGACAATCAACAATGGTCTCAACACTTTGTATAGAAAGATAAAATTTTATCAATTGCAAAGACTTTCTTAATGCCGTTCTGACATAATGTCTTTAATACCGTTTCGCATTCAATAAATGAGAAACGGTATCAGGGTCGCAACGGCGGACCCGCGCGAAAGCGCGAAGGCTGCGTGCCGTTTGAACGTCCCATTCTCATTCATTGAATGAGAATGGGTATAAAAGGAGGCAAAAAATGGCTGGGCAAAAAATCACAGGAGACGCCTGCGCTGAATATTTGAAAGGCGTGGAGTCCGGTGGATGTTTGAAAGGCGCATCCGGAGAGAGTCCGGTCAATCAATTATACGCTGAAATGCTTGTACATCCGGTCGTTCAAGCTGATGATCCGAGAATTGAATCACCGCCAGCTAACATGCAGTTGGAGGTGTAACAATGGCTATTGAACTCGGTCTTTTACCCGATCAGCGTATCGCCATCGTTACCAACGAGGAATTCCCGGCAGACGTTCAGCGCGTCGAATATTACCGGGATCAGCGCCTGTTCATGCTCGTTTACTCGGAAGAGGGCGAACCGGAAGACGAATTGATGCACTACGAACTCAGGGAAGACGCACATGAGCGCGTCGTCAAGGCGCCGGACGCCTTCATCGTTGCGGCCGTTCCGGGCGCGCCGCTTTGCGGATACGACGTCCCGCTCGTTCAAATCGGGGTATAACAAACCCCAGCTATGGATAAGAGGACTTTAAAATCTTATGAACCACCGTCATCCCGGCGAAAGCCGGGATCCAGAGAAAACGTTTTTCTTATTTTACGCGG
>JANQFU010000051.1 GCA_028277665.1 Alphaproteobacteria bacterium
GGGCGGCCGCCCCGGGGGAAGCATCAGCAAAAAGCTGCTGACCAGTATCGTGTATCATACATTCAACAGACAATCCTCTGCGCATGCAGAGGATCCATTTCGAAGCCCGCGCTGACGGATGAATGGATCCTCCGGACTCAAGCACTGCTTGGCCGGAGGATGACGAGAGGGAGAAAAAGGCCTGCGGTAAACATCAATTACGTGGTTTTTTCTTTCTCGCGGATCTGGGTTTCCCGGTCTTCGGCTTATGTTTGCGGCCTCTGGTTTTGGATTTGGACTTGTCTTTGTGTCGGGAGGTCCCTCTGGACGGACCTTTCACACGCAACTCCATACCGGGCAAATCCGCACCCTCGGTATTCAGAACCTCCAGAAGCGTGCTCCCCGTCATCGGATCGGCCTCCATGAGACGCACAGAAACCGGCGCGCCCAAACGATAGACCCGCCTTGATTTCCGGCCGATCAGGGCATGCGCCTGCTCGTCATGCACGTAAAAGTCATCCGGCAACGTCCGCATGGGGACGAGCCCGTCCGCGCCACTCTCATCAAGTGTGACGAACAGGCCGAAACGTGTCACGCCGCTGATCCGCCCGGCAAAGGTCGCGCCCATCTGCCCGGACAGGTAAGCCGACGTAAACCGGTCGACCGCGCTGCGCTCCGCCTCGGCGGAGACGCGCTCCGTTGTCGAAATATGTTCGCATATTTCCTCCAGGCGAACCTCTTCCTCCTCACACAAACCGCCCTCGCCAAGGCCGCAGGCCCGGACCAGAGAGCGATGCACGATCAAATCCGCATAACGCCGGATCGGCGAGGTGAAATGCGCGTAGCGTGACAGCGCAAGCCCGAAATGCCCGATATTCTCGGGATCGTAACGCGCCTGCGCCTGCGCACGCAGCATGACCTGCGAAATCAGATGCGCATGGGGACTCTCCCCGGCTTTTTCGAGGAGCATATTCAACTGCGCGGGCCTGGTGACCTGCCCCTTGGGAAGATTGAGGCCAAAGCTCGCAATAAAATCACGGATGTTTTCAAGCCGGTCCGCCGAAGGACGATCGTGAACGCGGTAAACACACGGCGCGTTTTTCGCCTCCAGAGCCTGCGCCGCCGCAACATTGGCCAGAACCATAAATTCTTCGATCAAACGATGGGAATCAAGGCGCACGCGCGTACTGACACCGCACATTTTACCGTCGGCATCGAGATCGATCCGGCGTTCGGGGAGATCAAGCTCCAGCGCGCCGCGTTTTTGCCGGGCGGCATCAAGAATATGAAAGGCCGCATAAAGCGGAGAAATCACCCCCTCAATCAGGGTGTCGGTCGTCTCGTCGCTGACCCCGTCACGCGCGGCCTGCACTTGCTCATATGTCAGGCGCGCCTGCGAGCGCATCAGCCCCCGCACGAATTTATGACGCAAGAGCTTGCCGCTCTCGTCAATCCACATATGAACGGCCAGACAGGCGCGATCTTCCCTGGGCCGCAAAGAGCACAAATCATTCGACAGAGCTTCCGGAAGCATCGGCACAACACGATCGGGGAAATAAGTCGAGTTCCCGCGCCGGAAGGCTTCGCGGTCGAGCGCGCCAAGCGGACGCACATAATAAGAAACATCGGCAATCGCCACGATCAGATGATACATCCCGTCGTCAAGAGGCGCGGCAAAGACCGCATCGTCAAAATCTTTCGCATCCGCACCGTCAATCGTCACCAGCGGAATGCCACGAAGATCCTCGCGCCGCCCGAGTGCCGGAACGCATTGCCCGTCCGTCTCCGCGATCACTTTCTCCGGAAACTCGGGGCGGATCCCGGCTTCATAGAGAGAGAGGAGCGAGATCGAACGCACATCATCCATCCGGCCGATCCGCTCGATCACGCGGATTTTCTTGCGCCGCATACCGCGCGCAGGCTGGATTTCCCCCGCGACAAGATCGCCGAGAGATGCGCCGTTCAAATCGGCCTGCGGCACGTCGAACACATGCTTTGTTTTCTTGTCGGCAGGCTCAAGGATAAAACCGTGTCGATCCCGGCCGATCAGGCCGACGACCCGGCCGCGCTCGCTATCGATCCTGCGGATCAGGCGGCCCTCATAAACATTTCCGGCATGGCGGATCAGACGGGCCAGAGCCCGGTCTCCGGGCTTCAGGACCTGATGCCCCTTGCCGCCGGGATCCATTTCGATTCTCGGCGCAGGGCCCTGAAGATCTTCCTGCCAGTCCACAGGCCGGGCGAGAAGATCCCCGTCGATATCGATCTCGGCAATCTCGATCAGCGTCACTTCCGGAAGACCGCCGGGGAGCATATAACTGTGCCCGCGCGCACGGATGATGAGCCCGTCCGCCTCCAGCTCACGCAGGAGCTTTTTCAACGCGATGCGATCATCCCCCTTGATCTGAAGCGCATCAGCCATCTCACGCTTTCCGACCGGAACGGCCGCGCCGCGCAGAAGGGATAAAATGGCGGATTTATCGGGTACAGGCGTATGGTCTTTGGGCACAGAACCGTCCGGGTGTGTATGAGAATCCTAAACTTCCGCTCAATGGTAGACCTTTTTCGGCTGTGCCGCTATATCTGTGATACGGAATATGTTTTCAATTCAACCGTCATTGTGAGGGAGCAGGACAGCATGATCCTTCCCGAATTGCCGGCGTCTCTTATTGAAAAATGGGACCGGCCGGCCCCGCGCTACACGAGCTATCCGACCGCGCCGCATTTCGAGCCCGCATTCCCTCAAGCGCGCCACAAGGCCTGGCTCGCCGCGCTCGGCGGCGCACTCCCGCCGGGCGATGCCGTCTCGCTCTATATCCATATTCCGTTTTGCGCAAAGCTCTGCACCTATTGCGGGTGCCATACGCGGATCGTCAACGATTATTCACCGGCCCAGACCTACACGGACGCCCTGCTCTCGGAAATTGAGAGCGTCACACAAACCACCGGGCACGGCTTGCCGGTCGCCCATATTCATTTCGGCGGCGGCACGCCGACCTTCCTGCGGAATGACGATCTGTCCGCTATTCTTGAAAAGCTCCGCGCGTCCTTTTCCGTTCGGGATGACGCAGAAATTGCGATGGAGATCGACCCGCGCACAATCGCGCCGGACCGCGCCGCGCGCCTTGCGGAAATGGGCGTCAACCGCATCTCATTCGGCATTCAGGATTTCGACCCGCAGGTCCAGAACGCCATCAACCGGATCCAGAGCCGCGAATCGGTCGAAGCCCTGATGACGGCTTTTCGCGATGCGGGAATAAGCGGTGTCAACTTCGACCTGATGTACGGCCTGCCGGCACAAACGCCGCAAACGATCCGGGAGACGATTGAAACGTCTGTCGCGCTCGGCCCGACCCGTTTCGCCGTCTTCGGCTACGCCCATGTCCCGTGGTTCAAAAAACATCAGAGCGTTCTGGAACGCTACCACCTCCCCGGCGCCGCAGAGCGGTACGAATTATTCCGGATTGCGAGTATGGAGCTTGCCGATCGCGGGTTCGTTCCCGTCGGCATGGATCATTTCGCCCGGCCGGAGGACCCTCTCGTCGCAGCACAGCGCACAGGCCGCCTGCGTCGGAATTTTCAGGGATACACAACCGACTCCGCAACAACCCTGCTCGGTTTCGGAACCTCGTCGATCAGCGCGCTTCCGCAGGGCTATGTCCAGAACACGCCGGATATCAACGCCTACCAGACCACAACGATCAAGGACGATCTGCCGACGCTTCGGGGACGGGCCTTAAGCGCGGCCGACCGCCTGCGCGGCGCAAAAATCGAAGCCCTCATGTGCCGGTTTGAAACGGACCTGACCGGCCTGACGACACAGGAGCAGCAGGACATCGAATCCCGCCTCGCCCCCGTGATCGCCGACGGGTTTGCCCGCATTGAGAAAAACGGACAGGCTCTCCTGATTCGCATCCCGGATCGCGGGCGGCCTTTCGTCCGGCTGGTCTGTATGACGCTGGACGCATACTATGAAGACGCACCTGCCCGGCATGCCCGGGCCGTATGATTGAGGCGAATCTAAAAAACGCAAAGTCTTGACGCTCTCTCTTAATGTTGTCAATTCCCTGTTTTCTTGTGCGCTCTTTTGTCGCATTTTCAAAAGCCGAGTCGTTCGTTCATATAGGGTCATACGGGTCAACGACTATTGAGAATTTCTCGCGCCAACTCTCATTCCTTACAGAAATGAGAGCTGACCTTTTCGGTGCAGCAATGCATGACAGAGCCAAGCCGTTCGCGACGATGACTGTGTTACAATGAGGACGAAACGAACATAAGAGAAACGAGCATACCCGCGGTGTAAAGAGGGACCTTCAAACCTGGGACAGGCGGAAAACGTCGTCCCGAAACAGAAAGGAGCCGACCATGGGTGACCTTCCAGGACTGCACTCTGAAGATAGCTCCGTCCAAATCGGAGGCATGCTCGGAGCTCTCCATCCTTCCTCTGCGGATCTCTTGCGGGATCACATGGATCGCATGATCAGCAACTGGGACTGTTCCGTCCCCGATTATGCGAGCTATCCGTCCCCTGAGTGCTTTCATACCGACTTCATGCCGGAGATTTACGAAGGGTGGCTCTCCCGCCTTCCTGCCGAATTGAACGGAAAACCGCTTTCTCTTTACGTGCATATTCCCTTTACCCGCGCGGATTGGGGGACGGAATGCGGGCAGGCCTGCTCCTGCCGGTCCGGCCGTTTCCATACGCATCATCGCTTCCCGCTTCATCAGGTCGATGCCGCGTATGATTCCGCCCGGCTTTACGTGCAATCCCTGCTCTATGAGATTGACCGGATTGCCGAAATGATCCCGGGGCGTCAGCCCGTCAGCCAGATTTATTTTGGCGGCGGCGCGGCCGATTTTCTGGTGCCGCAGGATCTGCAGCGGATCTGCAACCGGATAAAACGCCGCTTCGCGGTCTACGAAGACGCCGAAATTACGATGGAAGTCGATCCGCAGACGGCCGATACCGAAGAGATCCTTGAACTTGCCGGTTACGGTGTCAACCGCGTGGTGCTCCACGTTCTGGATTTCCATCCGGGCGTTCTCGAGGCTCTGGGGCGCAACGGTCAGAACGAGACACAGATTCGGGCCCTGATGCAGGGTTTTTCGGCCGGCGGCGTCCGGCATATCGACTTCGCGATGATGTACGGCCTGCCGATGCAGACCGAGGACCGTTTCGAATCGTCGATGATGACGGCCGGACGGATGCATCCCTCGCGGATTCTTCTGCGCGGATACAGAAATCCTGAAGAAGGCGGGCACGGATGGAGCGAAGATCCGGAACGCCGGCGGATGCTCCCGGATGCCGCTCGCCGGTATCATCTTTTCCGGGTGGCGGGCGATGCCCTGAACATGCGCGGTTATACGCCGATCGGCACGGATCATTTCGTCCGCAATGCCGATCCGCTCGTCCGGGCCATGCGCAAGGGCAAGCTGGCCTATAACATGCTGGGCTACAGCTTTGCCAATACCGGCGCGACGATCGGGTTCGGTGCGGCCGCGATCACGGCCCTGCCGCAGGGCATGATCCGCAATGCCGATACGGTCGGCGGGTATCAGGACCGGTTGGCCCTTGGCGATCTTCCGGTTGCCAAAGGCCTGAAATATTACGGCGAAGACCGCCTTCGACGTGAGAAAATCCACGAACTCCTCTGTTATTTCCGCACGCATCTGCGCGGACTCAGCAAGGCGGAACAAGGGACCGTCCTTGAGAAGCTCCGGCCCTATATCACAGCGGAAATGGTTGCCATCCGTTACGTGGACGACGATTTCCACCTCATCGTCCGGGAACGCGGCCGGGCCTTCGTGCGCGCAATCTGCACGGCGCTCGACAGTTATTACGATGCGTATCTGCAAGGATACAATTAGGGTCCATACTCACAGGTATCGTCCAATTCTGTTGAAAGAGAACGGCACAGATACCAGAAAAGCAGACGCAGGACGTGTTATTCCACTTTCAAGTCTGCTTGACACCGTAGATGTGCCGTTCTCTTTCAACCCTGTCAGGGCGCGGCAAATTTTTGCATCTGTGCACTCAAATCTCTTGACCGTAGTCCCGCTACGCTCCGCGAGATTTTCCCGCACATCTGTCAAAAATTTGACACGCGCAGAAT
>JANQFU010000107.1 GCA_028277665.1 Alphaproteobacteria bacterium
CAGGTCTCGCCAGATGAAAACCTGTCGGTTTTCATGGCTCGTCCAGGTTCCGGGATTACGCGTTAACTTTTTCCGGACAGTCGTGCTTGAAAACGGGGATGACAAGTTGGTTTTGGCTTTTTGACGGGGGGTGAGCTCCTCGAGTTTCCCCTTTTTCCTCATCTGCGTAAGTCCTGTATATATTATAATTTAGGGTCTGTACTCACAGGTATCGCAAGCAGATAAATGGATCCTCCGGACTCAAGCTGCGCTTGGCCGGAGGATGACGATTTTTGTGGTTTTATAAAGCATTCCCTCTTTCTATGCATTTTTTATATTCATAACTTCACGCGATTCCCCTGAATGATGCTATACAAAAACAGCCTGCTGCACCTATATTGTCTACAACAGACCTCTTTCTATCTGGACTCTGCATGTCAAAAACCGCCGCCACAGAACGATACGGAGACCTGACGCGGGGCCCCGTCCGCAAACACCTTCTCCGGCTATCCCTCCCGATGACTTATGGGATTGCGGCCATGATCAGTTTTTATATCGCGGATATGTATTTCATCTCTCTGCTCGGGACAAAAGAGCTGACCGCTCTGACATTCTGCTTCCCGGTAACCATGATCATTTTCCATCTGATTATCGGTCTTGGAATCGGCATGTCTTCCGTTCTTTCCCGCCTGATCGGCGGCGGACAATACCAACTGGCGGCACGTATAGCGACGCACGGGATAATGTTTGCTTTTCTGGTCGGAATATTCATTTCCACTCTGGGACTGGCCTTTCAAGTCCCGATATTCCGTACGATGGGGGCTACAGAAGACATTCTGCCTCTGATCCTGAACTATATGACGGTCTGGTTCGCAGGATGCCTCTTTATAACCGTTCCGGTCATCGGGAACGCTGCGATTCGTGCCGGAGGAAATGCGCGTTTTCCAGGCCGTTTGATGATAAGCGTCGCTGTATTCAACCTGCTTCTCGATCCCGTCTTGATCTTCGGCCTGTTTGGTTTCCCGCGCATGGAAATGCAGGGCGCGGCCCTTGCAACCGTCCTCGGCGAAGGTATCGCAATGACCGGATGTCTGTCTTACCTGCTGCTCAGAACGAAATTGCTCACCCGCGCCAATCTGCGCCTGCCGGTTGTGCGGGACTGTTTTTTCAATTCCGTCTCCCGTCTTCTGCATGTGGGCCTTCCGGCGGGGCTTACAGCCATGCTGACCCCGCTTCTCAGCGGAGCCGTCGTTTGGCTTCTGGCCTCACAGGGACATGAAGCCGTCGCGGCCTACGGCGTAGCCGCCCGAATTGAGTCCTTCGCCCTGATCCCGGTCATGGGTCTGGCCGTGGGCATGGCCCCGATAATCGGACAAAACCGGGGGGCGGGCTTTTTCAAGCGCACAGGGTTTGCCCTGCGCCTCGCGCTCGGATCCATGGCCGCCTGGTCCGTTTTTATCGCCCTGTTTCTTGCCGTTTTCGGGCAACCGCTTGCGCGCCTCTTTACCGGCGATCCGGAGATCATCCGGCTTGCCGTTTTATATTTCTGGATCGTGCCGTTCAGCTATGTGCTCGGAAACCTTTCACAGGGCTGGGCCTCGGCCTTTAATGCGCTTGGCCATCCGCTCACAGCGTCGGCTCTTGTCACATTGCGGATCGTTTTTGTCACCATCCCTTTTGCCGCGCTCGGCATCATCCTTACAGAAAACGCTTCAGGCCTTTTCGTTGCATTGGCTCTGGCCAATATCCTTACCGGCGCTGCCATCCACCTGTACGGGCGCGCCCGCTTTCGCAAAGAGCGAGACGGTCCACGGAAAGACTGATACCGTTTCACATTCAATACGTGAAGTCTTCGCGTCTTGTTGAAAATACTGGATCAAACAACTAGTACCCCGATTCATCTAAATTGCCGGGTACAGTCGTTTTAGCTTGATGCGGGCATCTTGCGTACGAAATTGCCAATTGGCGGTTGCGTTGTGCTTG
>JANQFU010000091.1 GCA_028277665.1 Alphaproteobacteria bacterium
CTACGCGGTACGCAAAAAACGCCGCCTCGTTCCTTGCTGCCGTTCAGTTTAAGGCGGCTATGCAATGGGCCAGAATAATTTGAGGACACTCTCTAAGGCTCTCTTTTATACAGAAAGCGTCATCCCCGCCTTCGCGGGGATGACGGTTGGTTTATAAGATTTTAAAATCCTCTTATCCATAGCTGGGGTTAATGAAGATCCCTGTTTCCAAGGCGCACGCCTCTCAGAGTCCGTCCGGAAACTTTATGAATGATTACAGAGTTTGCGTAACATGAGCCGGATGGAGGCGAGGCGCACGAAGGCAAGGGCGGAACGCGTCAGGTTTTCCCAGTCCTTTGCCAGACGGCGGCATCGCCCGAGCCAGGCAAACGTGCGCTCGACGACCCAGCGGCGCGGAATGACTTCAAACCCCTTGGCGGTGTCGGAACGTTTGACGATCTCGACTTTGACCTCTGGCAGGACTTTGGCGAGAGCCTTTTGAAACTGCGGCCCCTGATAGCCCCCATCGGCAAAAAGCTTCTTGAGGAATGGATACTGACCGAACAGCGTTGACAGCACCAGCGCACCGCCGTCGCGATCCTGAATATCCGCCGGGTGCACGACGGCGTGGAGCAAAAGCCCTACCGTGTCGACGAGGATATGCCTCTTCTTGCCCTTGATCTTCTTGCCCGCATCATAGCCGTTCGGGTCGATCCGGGCCCCCCTTTTTCAGCGCTTTTCACGCTTTGGCTGTCGACTACACAGGCACTCGGGCTGGCCTCTCGCCCCATCGCTTCCCGACATTTTTCGTACAGCGCATGGTGAATGCGCTCGATCGTCCCATCATAATTCCAAAGATCGAGATAATCGAAAAGCGTGCTTTTCGGCGGCAAGTCTTTCGGGACCGCACGCCACTGGCAACCGGTGCTCAGGACATACATGATGCCATTTACAACCTCGCGCATATCTACGCGCCGCTTGCCTCCGCCTTTCTTCGCTGGCGGGATCAGGGGCTCGATCACACCCCACTCTTCGTCAGTCAAATCACTCGGATATCTCAGATGGTCGCGGTTGTAACGCGCGCGGTTCTCGGCAGTCCACATCAGCAGCCCCTCCTTCATGGCTACCTACAAGTGAATCACAACCGATTCCTTTGAATCAACTTGTTTTCGGACGGACACTCAATAAGACAGAAATTATCTATTCATAACAACTGAGTAGCATCAAAAAATTGCACTCCGGAAGAGAACATATGTATAATTTATTAAAAGAAAAATGAATTACGGCAAATAAGGGTGACCCCACCTCCGGAAAAAATGAGCCGCCGGAAGCGTAAACAACGACACGGAAACGTAAAATGAGGGTTTAAATATGACAGAAGCAGAAACAGATACTGGGGAACGGCCACAAATCGGGTCGCCTATTAAAATCGGACCGTATACACTGACGTTTTTTAACGACGAGATAACTCGCAATGGCACTACATATACTCCCCTATTCCTTCAGCTTTCCAGAAACGGATTTGACCCGCAAGATTATTATATTGGAGGGACCGGTACTGCTCCCGAAAAGGTAGCGCAAGCTCTGCTAATAATCGCAGGAAAGGTCTTTTCAGGAGGAGCCTCTGTTGAAGACGCCCAACAAATCCTTGAAGCTCTGGAAGCCGAAAATCCAGGAAATGTAAAATGGTCTCGGTCAGCCGATCTCAAAAGCGTTCGGGCCGAAAACCCCAATAATTTTTTTGTAAGTTACGTAAAATCCAACCCCCATCATACTTCTGCCTCTCCGTCCGTAGATGTTCACGGAACGAAAGTCTCTCTAACTCTTTTTCAGAACATATATGGAGATGACGTTCCCGGTGTGATTAATCACCCTGTACACGGAGATCTCCCATTGGTTCACCCTTCGGAAGCAAGCGCCGGGGCTTCCTATTATGTTTTCAGAGAAATTGGCCTGGGAAAATTTCTCCCGGACGAACAGGGATGGAAAGACTTTCTTAAAGATCCTTTATCCGAAGGCGCTGGCGATCTTGTCAGCAGATGGGCAACCGAGCTTCAGGAACAAGTGATAGCCGAAAGGCAGGCCGCCGCCGAAGAACAGGGGCCCCCAGAGTTGTGGATCGGGAATACAAAGGAGTTCGGCCCCTTTACTTTAACAGTTGCCCAATACGGACTCCCAAGAGGCACAAACGCGACACATATTGAAATTTCAAGAGAGGGCGGCGGTTATTGCTCCCTCTCCATACGGTATCAAAATGGAGAACGGAGACCGGAGAGTGATTTATTTATAAAAATACTCAAAGGAGAAATCCCTGAAAATCGCGTAGAAAAAATACTGCAGGAGATCATGGCGAACCCACTCCCGAATACGGCTCAGCAAATATTAGATCGTTTGAAAACAGAA
>JANQFU010000114.1 GCA_028277665.1 Alphaproteobacteria bacterium
TACTTTACCAGCTCCCGAAATTTGGCCTCAGAAAGTTTTGAACTTTTGCAATAGCGATTCTTCATGGCCTGTCTACGTTACATCGTAGATCAGACCCTCAATTAGGCATGATCCACAAAGAATTGAAAGATCCCCGCCTTCGCAGGGATAATGAAAAAGAGATTTTTCCAGAAGTTCCTATATTTTACGCGCCCTCGTCCAGAGCTTCCTTGACCTTGGCGGCGAGCTGTTTGAGCGTGAAGGGCTTGGGCAGGAACCAGATATTTTCGCCCATGTGGTCCTTGAGTTTTTCTTCGGTATAACCCGAGATGAAGATGATTTTGAGGGTCGGCATATCTTCACGCAGCCGCCGGACGAGGGTCGGCCCGTCCATGTTCGGCATGATGACGTCGGTGATCACAAGATCCAGCGACCCGCCGGGCAGGCCCGCAAGCACATTAAGCGCCGCCTCGCCGCTTTCGGCCTGAAAGACCTCGTAGCCCTTGTTGCCGAGCGCCCGCGCCGAGAACGTCCGGACCGCGTCTTCGTCTTCGACGAGCAGAACCCGGGCCGTTCCGGTCAGATCCCCGCCCCGGTCTTCTTCATCGTCGGAAGAGGGCCGGACCGCTTCCTCAACCTCGCTATCAGGGACGACCGGCAGATAAATCTCAAACGTCGCGCCTTTTCCGACCTTGCTTTTTACGCCGAGATATCCGCCGGTCTGCCGGATAATCCCGTAGACGGTCGCCAGGCCGAGCCCCGTCCCCTGTCCGACTTTTTTCGTCGTGAAAAAGGGCTCGAAGATCCGCTCCATATTTTCTCTCGGAATCCCGCACCCGGTATCCTCGACGGCGATCCGGACCCAGTGCCCGGCCGGCATTTCATCGCTGCCGCATTCCATCGGTTCGGCATTGGCGACATTCGACGTCCGGATCGTCAGATGACCGCCGCCGTCCTCCTCCATCGCATCCCGCGCATTCACGGCCAGATTGATCAGGACCTGCTCCATTTGGCCCTCATCGACCTTCACAAGACCGATATCCTCTCCGTGCACAACCTCAAGCTCGACATTCGCCCCCAGAAGCCGCCGCAGGAGATACGAAATTTCGGTCAGGATCTCCGCCACGTCCTGCACGCGCGGGCGAAGCGTCTGCTGGCGCGAAAACGCCAGAAGCTGGCGAACCAGATTCGCCGCGCGGTTCGCGTTCTGCTTGATCTGCATGATATCCCCGAAAGACGGGTCTCCCGGCTTGTGCCGCAACAGAAGGAGATCGCAAAACCCGATCATGGCCGTCAGGAGATTGTTAAAATCATGCGCAACGCCGCCGGCGAGTTGCCCCACCGCCTGCATTTTCTGGGACTGCGTGAATTGTTGCTCAAGCGTTTTTTGTTCTGTTAGATCAATGAAATGCAAAACAATATTATCGCTTCCTTTAAATTTTCTCGCATAAAACTGTACGGATACGTCTTTTTTTCCGCCGTTATGCAACATAATCTCCAGCGGCGCCCCCATCGGCCGGCCCTGTTCGATCCGGGAGAGGGTCGAGAACACCGTTCCGGAATCGTCATGGTCCAGCAGGGTTTCAAACGATTTGCCCTCGATTTTCTCCGGTGCGCTTCCGAGCAGCGCGGCCAGAGCCGAATTACAATCCCGGATCACACCGTCCGGATCGACAATCGCGATCCCGAGCGGCGCTTCCTCAAAAAAGCGCTGAAAACGGTCTTCGGAGGCTTTGAGCGCCTGCCGCATTTCCTTTTCCGTCGTCAGGTCGTGCACAACCGCCCGGGTCCGGACCTTGCCGTCCGGCTCTTTCACAACCGTCTGGGAGATCGAGGCCAGAAAGACCGTGCCCGCCGGGCCTTTCATCTGAATCTCGCCGATCTGCTTCGGCCCGCCGCCCGGCAGAACGTCGTAGGGCGCCACGTCTTTCGGCGGGCCGGCCAGAAAAGCATGAAGCGTTCCCGTATTCAGGAGTTTCTGGATATCCACGCCGAGCCAGCGCGCCATCGCCGCGTTCACAAAAACGAACCGTCCCTCTTCATCGACCGAGAAAAACCCGACCGGAGCGTTATCCGTGAAATCTATCAGTTTTTCGCGTTCTTCAAGAATCGCGCTGTCCACGGCCCGCTGCGCCGTGATGTCATCCACGCGCCAGTGCACGACGCCTTCCCAGCCAGAGACCGGCTGGACCGTAATCTGAAGCCATTTTTCGCGACCGTCCTGTACCGCACACAGCGCAACGGAATCGCTGAGCCCCCGGACAGCCTCATCCATCAGCGCGTAGAAATGCGCTTTGACCTCTTCCTGATTCGGAAACAACGCGACCAGAGACTCAAGCCCCGGATTAGGACTTCTGCATAATTGGTTGAATTTGCCGTTATAATAAACCGTCCGACGGTTGCCGTCGATGATCAGCCGCGCGCCGCGGCTGCCCTCCAGAACCTGGCGGAGCAATTCCCGCTCCCAGCAGGCCGGGGCCAGTCGCGCGCCGATCGTGTGCAGGCCGAATCCGAACAGGCTCGCCCCGAACAGCGCCCCCGTCACAATCCCGACCGTCTCCCCGGAGACGTGGAGATCTTGTGCAAACAAAACGGCGAGTCCCCCGAATCCGGCATACAGAACGACGAGCAACACCGCGCCCCACAGAAACGACACGTGCCCGCCCTTGTTTCCCGCCAGCCGCCACCATCTGAGCGCCCCGACCCGGGGCATTTTGCGGCGTTCGATAAATTCGGAATGATCGGTTGTCATGGTCTTTAGGTTGTATATGCTTTTCCAAGGAAAAGAAAGTGTTAGAGCTTTCCTTTCTTGCGGAATACAAAGGAAATCACTTCGGCGACGGCTTTATAATGCTCGATCGGAATCACTTCGTCCAGTTCAACCGAATCGAACAGAGCCCTTGCAAGCGGCGGATTTTCGACGATCTCGACCTCGTTATCGTTGGCGATCTCCCGGATTTTAAGCGCCAGATGGTCCTGCCCCTTTGCTATACAGACCGGCGCTTCCATCTGATCCGGATCGTATTTCAGCGCAATCGCGAAGTGGGTCGGGTTTGTGATGACGACATCCGCCTCCGGCACGGCCGCCATCATACGCCTGCGTGCCCGTTCGATCCGGAGCTGACGCAAACGCCCCTTCACATGCGGATCCCCTTCGGATTGTTTATATTCGTCTTTCACTTCCTGCTTGCTCATCCGGAGCTTGCGCATGTGGTCCATTCTCTGGAACGAGAGATCGATCGCCGCGACGACAACCAGCACGATCAGCACGCCGATCAGCATCCGGATCACGATATGCAGCATTTCATCCAGCAAGAGCGGCAGCGGAAGACCGACCATATGGTCAATCGCGCCGAGATAGGGGCGCAGGATCATCACGCCGACAACAGAAACCGCCGCGAGTTTCAGGAGCCCTTTCAAAAACTCCATCAGGGATCGCCGGGAGAACAGGCGTTTAAATCCTGAGATCGGCGAGATTTTGCTGAGTTTCGGTGTGATGGCTTCCACCGAAAAAAGCGGACCGACCTGCCCGAACGGTCCGATAAAGGCGATCGCCATCAGAAAGAGCAACGGCAAAAACAGAATTTTGACGACCTCAAAAAAGGATTGCCCCAGAATCTGCTCCGCGCCGCCCGGCATCGTCGGCAGGCCGTGCGCAAATTCGATATAGGTTTTCAGATGCGTCTCCAGGTCTCCGAGAACCCCGCGCGACATGAAGGCGAGCAACATCGTTCCGGCAAAAATCATCAGCCAGTTGTTCACCTCCCGGCTGAGGGCGACCTGCCCTTTCTTACGCGATTCCTCTATGCGTTTTCGGGTCGGATCTTCCGTCTTCTGGGAATCGTCCTGCTCCGCGTCACTCATCGCCGGTCCCCAGCCCCGTCATATCGAAAAGAAAAACAGCATCCCGTCCTCAAACCGGTGCAGCCAGAACATGAAAATCGCCGCGACCGTCAGGGACATGACCAGAAACGATAACAGGATCTGGACCGGAATCGCCAGCAGGAAAACCTGCACCTGCGGCATCAAACGCGTCAGAACCCCCATCCCGATATACAGCATCATCGAGACGATCAGGAACGGCGCGGCAATCTGCACCCCGATTTTGAAGGCCTGATTGACCGTCCGGGATATTACTTCCGCCATACCGCCCGGATCCGGCACCCCGCCGACCGGAAACATCCCATAGGATTCCAGAAGCCCGGCAAACAGGAGATGATGCAGATTGGCCGCGAACATCAAGACAACCCCGGTTACCGACAACATCGCGCCGACAATCGATCCCTGTGTTGAGAAGGCGGGGTTGAAAATCTGGGCGTTGCCGAGCCCCGACTGCATCGAGATCAGCATCCCCGCCGTATCGAGCGCCGTAATCAGAATCCGCGCAACCGTCCCGAAGAACAGGCCGATAATAAACTCCATCACAATCAGCGTGATCAGAACCGGCCCGCCGGGCAGGTTTTCCGGAAGATGGGCGCTGACCATCGGGAAGAGCACCAGCGAAAGCCCGAGCGCGATATAGAGGCGGACTTTCTGGGGCGTGAACGAATCGCCGACGCCCGGCATGATCATTGCCGCCGCGCCGATCCGCACGAAGCACAGGATAAACCCCATGACGCCCGTGGCTAAAAACTGTTCCAGAGAGATTATGTCCGGGAACATCTGGGTGCCGCCTTACATTCCCCCGGCGACGATCTTGTCGGCGAGGACCATCATGAAATCCATTAAAAGTGTCGCCATCATCGGCAAAAACAGGAAAAGCGCAAAAAAGATCGCCAGAATTTTCGGCACGAAAACCAGAGTCACTTCCTGAATTTGCGTCAAAGCCTGCAGCAATGCCACGGACACGCCGACAACGAGCCCGACAAGCATCACCGGCGCGCCAACCTGAATCGTGACGAGGATCGCCTGTCTGACCGTTTCGATGATTTCCGTTTCATTCATAGGCGCAGGGTAGCACTCTTTTTCTGCGTTTGCATTTAAAACAAGCCGTATATTCCGCCATTTTCATCGAGGCCGATGTCGCAGGCGGCGGGGCGTCCGGGCAGGCCCGGCATCGTCACGATCTCGCCGCAGAGCGCAACGACGAACCCGGCCCCTGCGGACAGGCGGACGTCACGAACATGAAAGGCATGCCCGTCCGGTGCGCCGGACACTGCCGGGTCCGTGCTGAAGCTCGCCGGGGTTTTGGCCATACAGACGGGGAGATGCCCGTAGCCCGCCTCTTCCCATTTTTTGAGACGCTTGAGGACTTTCGGGTCGGCACTGACCTCCCCCGCATGATAGAGCGTTTTTGCAATCGCCGTCATCTTTGCGAAGAGAGGCATCTCCGGGCTGTAGGGGCGTGTGATCTCTGGCGGGGCGGATTTCCGGCGGCCTTCGACCACGTCGACAACCGCTTGTGCAAGGTCTTGCGCGCCTTTGCCGCCCTCGGCCCAGTGCGTGCAGCGGACCGCGCGCACATCGCGCGCCTCACACAAGGTCTCCAGAACCGCGGTTTCCTCTTCGGTATCCGCCGGGAAGCGATTCATCGCGACAACGGGCGTTAATCCGAAGCGCTCCAGATTATCCAGATGCCGCGCAAGGTTTACAAAACCTTTGCGCACGGCGTCCGGATCCGGTTTCCCAAGATCGGCTTTGGCGACGCCGCCATGCATTTTCAGGGCCCGGATTGTCGAGACGACCACGGCCGCGTCCGGCGAGAACCCTCCCGCCGGGCCCGCAATATCGAGAAATTTCTCGGCGCCGAGATCCGCGCCGAACCCGGCTTCCGTGACCGTATAATCCCCAAGAGCCCGGGCGGCGTTTGTCGCGATGACGGAGTTGCAGCCATGGGCGATATTGGCAAACGGACCGCCATGAATGAAGGCCGGCGTGCCCTCCAGCGTTTGAACCAGATTCGGGGCCAGCGCATCCCGGAGGAGTGCAGCCATTGCGCCCGCCGCGCCGAGATCTCCTGCGGTGACCGGTGTCCCGTCCCGGCTTTCGGCAACGACCATTTTCGCCAGACGTTCCTGAAGATCCGCCAGATCTTGTGACAGGCAGAACACAGCCATCGTCTCGGCGGCGACCGTAATGTCAAACGCGCTTTCGCGCGGGATCCCGCCGCCCATCGGGGCGTCGAGCCCCTGTACGATATGGCGCAGAGAGCGGTCGTTCATATCCACAGCCCGGTTCCAGCGGATTTTGCGCGGGTCGATATTTTTTTCGTTTCCCCAGTGAAGATGGTTATCGATCATCGCGGCCAGAAGGTTTGTCGCCGCGCCGATGGCGTGCAGATCTCCTGTGAAATGGAGATTGATCGCTTCCATCGGGAGGACTTGCGCATATCCGCCGCCGGTCGCCCCGCCCTTGACGCCGAAGCACGGACCGAGCGACGGCTCCCGCAGAGCCAGCACCGCCTCTTTGCCAATCCGGCGCAGACCGTCGGCAAGCCCGACAGACGTCGTGGTCTTCCCTTCCCCGGCCGGTGTCGGCGACATTGCCGTCACAAGGATGAGCTTGCCGCCCTTGCGCGGTTTTTGATCCTTAAGCCATCCGAGATCGACTTTCGCGATTATTTTTCCGTACGGCTGCAGAACCTCTTCGGGAATTCCGGCCTTGTCTGCAATTTCTGAAACCGGACGGGGGGTCGCGGCGCGGGCGATATCGATATCGGTCATAGGCTTGGTTATGGGCGTGGTCATGGGCGGCGTTCCATTTTGCTGAATCAGGTCTGAGAAAGATTCCCGCCTTCGCGGGAATGACGATCCCTCTTTTATTCCTATTTGAATTCAGCAGAGTAACGCCGCGGGGGCGAATTGTCTATATCGGCATTTGCATGATGTCTTTATAGGCACTGACGAGCTTGTCCCGCACGGCGACGACCTGCTGGAGGGTCAGTTCCGCCGCGGTCACGGCCTGTACGACATCGGGAAGGGTTGCCTCTCCCACGACGGCTTTTTGGGCCATTTCATCGCCCTGCCTCAAGGTCTGGATCGAGGACTGTGCTGCATCGCGGATAAATGCGCCGAAATCCGAGGCATTATGCTCCCCGTCCGTCCCGGCGATTTTTGCCGAGGCCGTATTCTTGTAGGCATTTATTGCCGCTACGGGGTCTGAAATCGGTCCTGCCACCATAATACCGTCCTCCTGATTTATAGTTTACCGTCAGGCCTCGATCATCGCAATCGTTCTTTCGGCCATGCTGCGTGACTGGGTCATCATCCCGAGATTGGCCTCATAGGATCTTTGGGCCTCGCGCATATCCATCATCTCCACGAGTGTGTTCACGTTCGGCATTTTCACGAACCCGTTTTCATCCGCGCCCGGGTGATCGGGCATGTATTTCAACGGATAAGGGGTTTTTGTGTCCTGATTGATCTCTTCGACCTGAACCGTCCGGATCCCTTCCTGGCGGTTCATTTCGTTTTTGAACGTGATAATCTGGCGCGTATACGGATCTTCATCCGGCATCGTCGCCGCCGTGTTCGCGTTGGCAATGTTTTCGGAGATCACCTCGATCCGCGAGCCCTGCGCGCGCATCCCCATCGCCGAAATCGCCAGTGCATTGTACATATCACTCATTATTCATCTCCCTTTGTTTTTTACTGCGCCCGGCCGAGAGCCATGCGCATCATCGACACGTTCTTTTGGTACAGACCTGTAATCAGGCGATAATCCATCTGTGTTTTTGCCGAGAGAATCAGTTGTTCTTCCATCACGACCGAGTTTCCGGCAGGCGCGACTTCGTAGGTTTCTTTCGCTTTCCTGTCTTTCGGGTCCTGAATGCTGTTCGCTGTGGGCATGTGCATCGCGTTCGTCGTCTCCAGACGGACGTTGTTCTTGCCGGTTTTGTCGAGGACCCGCCCGAAATCAGGAGCCACAACATCGTTCGGACGGTAATTCGGCGTATCGCTGTTTGCGATGTTCTGCGAGATCACCTCCTGACGCTTGTTGAGATATCCCATTTTGGCCCCCATGGCCTGAAACAAACCGAGATTCTGGATCGTCATTGCGTTCTATCCCATTCCCTGTTTAAATTCTCCGGTTCCTTCGTTGCATAAACCGTGCCAGATGATCGCCCATGACAGACCGCGACCGAAAATCACGCCCCGAGCCCACCCCCGGATCCCGTCTCGGGCCTGACGTCTTCGACCGCAGCGACCTTGGCCGGGATTACCGGAAAGAGGATCCCCTCGCCCCGCTCAATCCCGGCGAAAAACCCCGCCGCCAGACAGCCGTCGCCATCCGGGATGCGGCACAGCCCGAAGACCTTCCGGAAATTATCGCCTCCGGGCGCGGGCATCTTGCCGAAGAAATCCTGAAAATCGCCTTTGAGAACGATGTTAAAGTCCGCAAGGATGCGGCGCTCGCCGAGATTCTGGCCAGCGTCGATCTCGACAGCCCCATTCCCAACGAAGCCTTTATGGCCGTGGCGGAAATTTTAAGCTATGTTTATCAGGCGAACGGCATGCCCGATCCGTTTAACGCGGTTCTGGACCCGGGCCGGGCCGCAGACACAACACAGACTCAAGGAAAGCCGACATCATGACAGCAGAGGACAGCGCCAAAATCGACGCCTATAACGCACAGCTCGAGCAGATGACCGGGCTTGTCCGGGACACAATCACGAAAGTTCAAAACGGCGAAGATATCGACCTCGGCGACCTCGATGAACAGGTCGGCGCGCTTTGCGAAGAGATTGCCGATTCCCGCCCGGAAATCGCGCAGCAGGTGACCTCGAAAATGTCGACGCTGATTTCCTCTCTCGAAGAGCTCGCGCAGATCCTGAGCGAACATGCCGCGGATGAAGATGAGGGTGAAGACGAAGACGAAAGTTGATTATCATGGACGGCGGGATTGATTTTACGGATCTTTTAAAAATGCTGGCTGCGCTTGTTCTCGTGCTCGGCCTGATGGGCGGCCTTGGCCTGCTCCTGCGCTATATGCCCGGGCAAGCGTCTTCTCTTTCCGGAAAAACGCAGAAGCGCCGGCGCCTCCAGATCCTTGAGAGCCTGCCGCTCGATCCGCGGCGGCGGGCCGTCCTGCTGCGCTGTGACGAGACGCGCGATTACCTTCTTGTTCTCGGTCCGAACGGCGAAACTCTTGTGGACAGGATTGATCCCCCCTCCGCTTTTCCTGACAATGAGGATAAGATCGACACATGATCATGTTTTCGCGATTTTTTCCGGTTGCGGCTCTCGCGTTCTTCCTTTGGCCGGAAGCCGCGCAGGCGCAAGCCATTTCGATCGACCTCGGACAGGAAGGCGACGGCAGCGGAACCGTTTCGGGACGCATTATCCAGCTTATCGCCCTTTTAACAATTCTCTCGCTCGCACCGTCGATCCTGATCATGATGACATCGTTTACGCGAATCATCGTGGTTTTGTCTTTTTTGCGGACGGCGATGGGAATCCAGCAAACGCCGCCGAATACCGTCATGATCTCTTTGGCTCTGTTCCTGACCTTTTTTATCATGGCCCCGACGCTTGAAGCCGCCTACGATCAGGCCGTTCAGCCGCTCATCAATGAGGAAATCGACGAAATGACGGCTCTTGAGCGCGGAGCCGAACCGTTTCAGGATTTTATGCTCCGGAACGTCCGTCCGGATGACCTCCAGCTTTTTATCAATCTCTCGGAGACCGGCCCCTATGAGACGCCCAAAGCCGTTCCGCTGCATATCCTGATCCCCTCTTTTATGATTTCGGAGCTCCGGCGGGCTTTTGAGATCGGGTTTATGCTCTTTTTGCCGTTCCTGATCATCGACATGGTCACGGCTTCGATTTTGATGTCCATGGGGATGATGATGCTGCCGCCGGTGATGATCTCCCTGCCCTTCAAGATCATCTTTTTCGTTCTTGTTGACGGCTGGCATTTGATCTCGGGCTCGCTCGTCCAGAGCTTTTCAACCGGCCCGCCGCTTCCGGGATGACAAGAAAGGGAAGTCCTCTTTACACAGATGTCGTCATTCCGGCGCTCCCTCCTCCGGTCGCTCGCAATGACAATAATACGCAATCCCGGAACTTAGGCGAGACTTGATATCCGGGACCTCTTGTTTGGAGACCCCGGTTCTGCGCAAAATCCCCGCTTACGCCGCGTTTCTGCTTGCCCGGGGGTGTGTTACTGGAGGCGGTATTTATTATTCGCCCGTGAGGGGATCCTTGTTTCTGTAGTTTTCCAGGAATTCGCCGAACATATCGACTTCGGCCGTCAGGGCCTCGATGGTTTTCCGGTCGCTCAGGACCGCGGCCTGACGCGGGCGGGTAACGACCTCAAACAGGCGAGCCTTTTCCGTTCCCTCCATCAGCGCGCCGTAACGCTCGCGTATATTGGCAAGGCCGACCCGGTCCTGCGCGAGATTTAACGCGACGGCGCGGTTCAGGATCAACTGGGCCTGTTCCGGCTTCAGGGGACGAATTCGGGAGATTGATTCGTCAAAGAGAAGATCCTGCAGAGCGTCCGCGGCTTCCTGCCAGTTCTCCGCATGCCAGGCCAGATCGGCCCGCAGACGGTTCACGCGCGGGTCCAGGTCCATGGCGTTCAGGAGATCCAGCGCTTCATCCGTCCGGTCTATGCCCGAAAGCGTCCGTGCCTTGAGCAGGAGCATTTCCTTGCGTTTTTCCGGCGTCGGCTTCGGTGCGGATTTCAGGGCGTCGTCGATAGCCTCAAGCGCGCTGACATCCTGCCCGTCCAGAAGATAGATCGCCGAAAGGCGGACGAGCGTTCTCTGACGTTCCAGACCGGAAAGCCTGTGCTCCGTCTGGTATTTCAGGAGATCCGCCGCCCTGCCGAGCAGATTATTCTCCGCCATTTTTTCAGCGAGCGCCGCGACGATTTCATCGGCCTCGCTCCCCGGCGGGGTCAGCTCCTTGAATTCCTCATAAACCGTCAGCGCATCCAGAGGCGAGACATGCTCGTATTGATCCGACAGGAATAGATCCACATATGTGTCCGTCATTTTCGAAGCGATCATTTTACCGAGTTCCGTCTCCGGTGAAAGCGCCGCCGCCTCCCGCATAATCGTCAGACCTTTGGCGTATTGCCCGTCCTCCAGATACATTTCTCCAAGCCGGTAATTGATCTGGGTCTCCAGTTCATCTCCCCGCCAGACATAGCGCAACGCTTCGAGACGGTCGATCGCTTCCCTGTGATTGAGCGTTCCGTCCTCCTTCATCAGGCGCGTCATCGCCAATCCCGCCTTGGCCCGGAAAAGCGGATCCTCCCCGTCCGCCAGAGGCTTCCAGAGCCTCAGCGCCTTTTCCGTCTCGCCGTTCTGGCGCGCGACCTGCCCGTCCAGATAATCCAGTTCGGCTTTCTGGTGCGGTTTGAGACCCTTCAGGCTTTTCGAGACAAGGCGCAACAGGCCCTCCGCCTTCACGGGACGGGCGGCACGGAGCGCCACCTCGGCCAGGATGAGCGCCAGATCGGTCCGGATTTCCGGCGGATATTCCGTGAGCATATATACGCTGTCCGGCAGATATTTCGCCGCCTGCTGCCAGTCGCCGAGACGCCCCAGAACCGCACTGCGCCAATAACCAATCTCACTATAATCGTCAAGCGCCGGGGTGATCAGGTATTTCAGGGCCTGCTCGTTCTTTCCGGCCACCGCGCTCGCCACGCCGTAAAGCGCCATATATTCCGGGGAACGCTCGATATCCGGCAATTTCTGGGCGGCGACCCGCAAGTATCCGAGCGCCTCCGCGCCCCAGCCGGCCGCCAGGTACATCTTGCCCAGAATCAGGGTGTCCTCAATCTGTGCCTGCTCGTTTTTCAGGCCGAGCGAGCTCATCAGGACACGCCGGTTCTCTTCCATCCTTTCAGGGCCGCCAAGCTGCCATTCCTTGAAATGGAAGAGATGTCCTTCGTTCTCCGAGGTATGGTCGTGATCGTGGCGGTCCGACGCGAATTTCCGGGAGGGCCCCCCCAACGCACGCTCTGCCTTGTCGGCAGCTTTCGAAATGGCAAGACCTTCGGGGCGCGTTATAACAACGTTCTCTCCTTCAATCCGCAAAGACAAGTCGTCGGTTTTCGGACGAACAGCCAGCCCGATCGGCGATTCCAGAATCTCCATATCGACAAAATCGCGGGCCATGCCGCCAAGATCTGAACTATCCGTAACTGTTATGATATAGACCCGGTCGCCGTAGAGCGTATCCTGAAGCTCAAGAACTTCACGGGCGCCCGGCATATGAATACTGACCGCCCCGCCCCGGACATCATCTACAGTCACACGGCGCTCAAAGCGTGACGGCTCCCGGCCGCGGGAAGACGGACTGACCACCGCCCGCCAGACAAGACCTCCGCCTTCCCCATAGACATGTCCGCCTTGCGGGATTTTCAGGCGATAGGCTTTTCCGCCGTCGATTTCAAGCTCCCGAATCTCTCCGAACAGTTTCGGCGACGGCCCGCCGATCTGCGGCGGAACCGGCAGATCCGCTTTATCCGAGACCAGCCACATATATCCGCCGCGCAAAAATACGGCCAGACCTCCGGCCTGTGTCGCCGAAACGCTTACGACATGCGGCTCTTTCAGATCCGAAGACAGGGCGGCCAGCGCGGCATCATGGTCTGCATTATGCACATGCTTTTCGGCGTGCGGATGCGGATGCGGATGCAGATGCGTGTGCGAATGCGAGTCCGGCGTCTTTTCCGGTGCGCTTCTTGGCGGCGCTTTTCTCTCAGGTTCTTTTTGTTTTTGTTCCGCTTTTTTCGGCTCCGGCTCCGGCTTTACTTTTGCGGGCGGCTCTTTTGCCGGCGGGGACGCGGATTTCAGGATATCGAGAACGATTTTCGTTCCGAGATAAAAATCCTTATACGGCGCATCGGGCGCCGTCGTCACTGACAGCCGCGTTTCTCCCGTACCGCCCGAGAGCAAACCGAGAGCATTAATTGCGGCCAGTTTTCCGGTCGATACCTCTGACAAATCCAGTGACTCCGGATCTTTAAAGGTGATCACCAGATTCGCGCCCTCGCGCGCGAGCGTGTAGGGGACTTTTTTGTCCCAGTCAAAAACGAGACGTGAATAGTCCGTATGCTCGCCCGAACGCACACGCACCATTGCATCAGCCTGCGGAGACTGCGCAAAAACGGCACATGAAAAACAGACGAAAGCCGCAACGATACGGCGCATGACAAAAAATTTTCGGGCCATGTTCCGAAATTGCCACAGGGTTTACGCGCTGGCAAGCCGGGACAAGACGTTAATGCGCGTTTTTACATGTTTTATCGTACTCTCATGCCAGACAAATTCGCAACGCGGCCGTCATCGGGCATAATGACGATTTCCACGCGTCTGGAAACCTTCAAGCGCTCTTCCTCCGGAACCGTATCGGGCAGATCCTGATACCGCGAAGAGGCCACGCCGCGCACAATCATCGGCCTTTGATATCCTGCATTTCGCAGATACGCCGAAACGCTTGCCGCCCGGGCCAGGGAAAGCTCCCAGTTTGATTCATAAGGAGTCCCTTCTGCGACGGGACGCGGATCCGTGTGTCCCAGAATTTCGATCCGGTTTTTGATGCGCGAGAGCAATCCACCGATTGTGAACAATATTTTTCGGCCCCTGTCTCCAATCTCTTCCGAGCCGGACGTGAAGATCATATCTCCCGGCAGAACAATGACGAGACGATCCTCCAGATTGAGCAGCCGCGCAGAGCTTAGTGTTTCGTTCGCGGAAAAATGCTTGTCGAGCAATGAAGACAGATAGTCCAGATTGAGCGCCTGATTAAATTTGATTCGCGACAAGTTCACGCCTTCCTGGGGGCCGGAAAACAGCTTCGGCCCCTCAAACGCGCCAAGCTGTTTTTGAAGCGCTTCCGAAATCTGACTCCACGACGTTTCTTCCGGCTCGCTCATCGAGTAGAGAAGCACGAAAAAAGTCAGCATCAAAGCCATGACATCCGTAAACGAAATAATCCAGGTCGGCCGGTGACCGGAATCTCCGACGCGGCGCCCGAAGCCGGGGTTGGGAAGACGGATGCCCTGATGCCCCAGCTCTTCGTCTTTCTCCGGGCCGGAGGCGTTGACCGCCCCTTCGGCTTCGTCCTGTCTTCCCTGCACCTGCCCTTCCGGAGACAGCGTAGAGAAGCTTTCTGCCGGTGAAGAGTGCCTATCCTCCGGTGAGGCGCCGTCAGGATCATTCGTCATCTGGGTTTCCCCCCTCTTCCGGCGCGCCTTCTTTTCCGGGGCCGTCAATCGGCGAGTAGGGTTTGTGCGGGTAGAGATAAACATCCACCATCCCTTCGGACACATCCCCGGCCAGCCCAACGCTCATCAGGTTATCCGGCATTCCCGCATCTCCCAGACGTCGCGCAAGAAGGCCGATCTTCGATCTGTAGCCCGCCATTTCATCCGGATTAACAGCCTGTAACCGCGCCGGGCTTTCCTTAATATTGTAAATCATATCAATTCTGTATGGATGGTCCCGCTCTGCGGATTTGAGCATACTGACCAGTGTGGGCATAAAAAAACCGAATTCCGGAATCGACATCCCCGGCTCCAGCTTTTTCTGGCCGACCGCCAGAATAGACTCGCGTAAATCCGTATAATCGAGCCTGACATGCATCACCCCGAGGGACTTGTTGATTGTGATATCCGCATCGTCCAACCCGGCAATTTCCGCCCGGAACAGCGCCTCCATCCGATCAAGCGTGTCCCCTTCATGTATGGACGCCGCCGGGTCGGGACGAACGGAAGGCGCAGGCATCATCGCACCGCCAACATTAAGATTAATTTTTGTCCCGAAAGCTTCCCCGATCGACGTCAAAGCCGGATCGACTTTGCGTTCCTCAAAAGAGGAAATGGCATTCAAAACGATAAAAAAGGCCAGAAGCATGATAAACAGGGAAAGCCCCATCAACTGTGAAGCCGATGAGGCGATTTGCGCTTCGGTACGTCTGCGCCGGTTCCTTCTCATTTTGTTCCGGTCTTTCCGGGAACTGGGGTCAATCAATCGAATTCAGCCAGAAGCTTGTCGATATCATCCTGTGAAACCGCCTGATCGGGCATCTGGGGACCGTTCATCAGAGCGGCATCTCCCTGCTCAACGCTCTTTGTTTCCTGACTCTCGTCTTCCATCTCCTTGAAGCCCACCGTCGACAGGATCGATTCGACTTTCTCATCAATTGTCTTGAGCGTTTTGACGACCTTTGTAATCCGCTGTCCGGTAATATCCTGGAACGAACAGGATTCATAAATCCGGGTCACCTGATCGGCAAGCTTGTCCTTGATTTCCGGATCAAGTTCATCTGCAATTTTTTCAATGGCCTCACAGCTATCCATGATCGTCCCGGTTGCCCGCGCGGTCGCTTCGACGACCGCATCCAGTTCATCCGTTGCCGTCGGAATATCCTTGCCGGAGATTTCCCCCGGACGCACGGATCCAAGATCCGTGCGCATCGCTTCTATAATGTCATGGAGAGACCGGATTTCTTCATAAAGCTGTTTCCGGGATAATGTTTCCGATTTTGCCACTTTGGACAAAACTGAAGAAATAATTCGAACGACTTCATCACGGTCATATATCGTCTGGTTCGCGTCCATTTTCGCGTATCCTCTCGCTTATCTCTTGTTTTTTGTCTTTTTTTATCAGAAATCGCCAAGGACACTCGCGATTTTCGTTTTCAGTGTCTCGGCGTTAAACGGCTTGACGATATAATTGTTTACACCGGCTTTCTTGGCGGCGATTACATTTTCGGTTTTGCTTTCCGCCGTAACCATAATGAACGGCACGTCTTTCATCGCTCCGGAAGATGCGCGAACCTGTTTCAGGAGTTCGAGACCGCTCATCGGCTCCATATTCCAGTCGGAAATCACAAGGCCGAATTCATCCTTGCTCAACGCTTCAAAAGCCGCGGATCCGTCCGTCGCCTCTATGACGTTATTGAACCCCAACTGTTTGAGCAGGTTCCGAATAATCCGAAGCATTGTCTGATAGTCATCGACAATCAGAACATTCATATTCTTGTCCACAGCCACAAGCCATCTCCTGTATAATCGTGAAACTCAATTCGTGCAGCGCAGAATCTGCGCGGAATGATCATTTTAAGATATAAGATATCCTGCGCCAAAGCCAGAGCAAAGATACGGTATTAACGAATAAAAATGCTTTCAATCAATTTCCGGTTACGGCAACTCGGGAAGTTTCTTCTCTTCGGCGAGCATAATCGTCACCGTGCGTGCCCGTTCGGCCTCCATGCTTGCCAGAATCGGGGCGGTTTTCCGTTCCGACATCCGGCTCATGACCGCCACAAGAATATCCAGATCCAGCGTATTAAAAATCCGCGCCGCATCCTTGGCTTTCATACCCTCGTATATCGTGACGAGGGACTGGAGCCGTTCCTTCTCCTCTTCGCTTTGCCGGTCAAGCAGACGCCGGATATCCTGACGCAGAATTTCAAGTTCCCTGTATTTCTGCTCCAGTTCCTGTTCCGCCGCCTGTAACAGCGCCTCACGGGTCATCAGTTCCTTTTCCTTGCGATCAAGGGCCCCGCGGCGGATCGCCAGTTCCTCATAGACTTCTTTCGCAATATAGGAGGTGTCGTACTCGACTTCGGTCGAATCACGCCAGTTCCCCGAAGCCTCCTCCGGAAACTGGAGGCGGTCCGTGCCCAGAGGCAATTCCTTTGGCACGTTTTTCTTTTCCCCGGCAGCATGGGAATCACCACCGTCTTTGCCTCCGCCATGAGAATCGGCGGCAGGGGCCGCATGCGTATCCGCCGCGGCCGGTTGCAGCAGAGACGCTTCTTCCGGCAAAATCGGCCGATCCGCAGACTGCAGGCCCGCGACCAGCATTTGCGCCTGCGCCTCAGCGTCGAGCTGGCGGACTCCGGTGACGAATTCACCGAAGCGGACGGCAAACGATAAAATCGCCGTCGCGATCAAAAGCGGAAGTATTCTCAATCGTGTCAGCATGTCATACGTCCTGTACGATCAGCGATTAACGCTTTGCCTTCTTGCGCAGCGCATCCATCAATTCCCGTTCCGCCCGGCTCATTCCGGCACTTTGTTCCGGCACAGCATCGCTTCCATCATCAAACAATCCGGTATCCTCTCCCATATCCCCGCGATCAAAATCCGGGTCCCGGATCGCAAACGGACTGTCCGGGAAAGGTTCGGTTTCTTCTTCAAAAACCGGCGTCTGCGGAATTTTTTGCCGGGGCTTTACGGGTCTATCCGGAACGGAAGACGGCACCCCGGGGATGTATTCTCCGGTTTCCTGTATTTTCCGAGCCTCTCCCGCGCGTTTTTCAAGACGTTCAGCCAGACTGTTCCCGGCCTCAACAATCAACTGGAGTTCTTCGCTCAGCCCTTTCGCCTTTGAAATGTGCGCCTGCAAGCCGTCCCCCGATTCGTCCGAAGCTCTGCGCAACCCCTCGATTGCCCCTTCGGCCCGGACGATGCTCCGGTTCAGATCGTCGATCAGTTTTCCAAGCTCAGCCCGACCGTCCCGAAAGGCCGTCAGCACTTTTGATAAATGTACGGAATAGTATATCATCGCCCCCAGCAGGAGAATGATGACCCCGTTCAGTATGACTTCGGCCAATGCCGCGCTCATAATCGGTACTCTCCCCTGTTTCCGCTACGCCCTGAATTCTTGTTATTGATTTTCCTGATTAATCTTCGTCGGTTTCCGGCGGAATGTATTTTTCAATCCGGACGGCGATATGCCCCTGTTTCTGACCGACCGGCCCCCGGAACATCGGAACGTTCCCGCAATGCAGCTCCAGTTCGTCATCAATCTGCGTCGGAAACACAATCCGCGTCCCTATTTTCATATCCAGCAATTTCCCGAGAGGCAAGCTCATTTCACCGAGCAACGCGGAAATCTGGATTTCCGTTTTGTACAACTCGTTTGTCAAGTGATTTTCCCAGATCGAGTCGCGCCCGAATTTCTCCCCCATGAACATCTGTAACAGGAGTTCGCGGATCGGCTCCAGGGTCGCGTACGGAATCAGGATTTCCATACGCCCGCCCCGATCGCCCATATCAACCCGCAGACGCGCGAGAACACAGGCATTTCCGCTTTGCGTGATCGTCGCAAACCGGGGATTCGTCTCCATCCGGTCCAGCGTGAAACTGACAGGCGAGAGCGGGTCGAAGGCAGAAGACATATCCGAGAGCGTCACCTCGACCATCCGCTCGACCAGGCGGGTTTCGATCGTCGTATAGGGGCGTCCTTCCACCCGGATCGCCGGCGTCCCTTTCCGTCCGCCGAGCAGGACGTCCACGATCGAATAGATCAGCGCGCTGTCCGTTACCATCAGGCCGTTATTGTCCCATTCCTCCGCCTTGAACACCGAAAGCATCGCGGGCAGCGGTATCGAGTTCATATAATCGCCGAAGCGGACGGTCGAAACCTGATCGAGAGAGACCTCGACGTTATCAGAGGTCAAATTCCTGAGTGTCGTGGACATCAGACGCACGAGGCGATCGAACACGATATCGAGCATCGGCAGACGCTCGTAATTGACCATCGCGGAATTGATCAGGGCCATCACGCCCGAGGTCTCTCCGCCGCCGCCCTCGTCGTCAAAGCCGAGCAGAGAGTCAATCTCTTCCTGATTCAGAATCCGCGTCCCGCCGTCTTCAGCTCCCTCGCCCTCCGGGGGAAGATCCGCGTTTTCCGCCGAATCGTCACCTTCGCCAGACACAGATTCAGCCTCCGCGCCGTCGCCCTCGCCTTCCGCAGCCATGGATTCCCATTCCTGCATCATTGCGCGCTCTTCGTCGCTCATCTCTGTCTGTTCTGCGGTGTCCGTCTCGCTCATGTTTCTCCGGTCATTTTATTCCGATAGAATCGCTTCCTCATCGCCCTCGCAAAAATCATGCCGGAGAACGATAAAGACGCACCGTCATATGTATTATATCACTGAATCAGGATTTCCTGAAACAGGACGTCCTTGACCTCGACAGGATAGGCCGCCGCGTTCACGCGCGCGAGCAATTCCATCTGGAGCCGGTACATCCCGGCCGATCCGCGCAGGTCCTTGACCCGCAACTCCCGCAGATAGGTCTGGAACTGGTCGATCACGCGCGGCATAACGGCCTCGACCTTGGCCTTGTCTTCCTCGCTCGCCAGTTCAAGCTGAACGACCAGACGCAAATAGCGCGGCTGGCTTTCCGGGGACGACAGATTGACCATGATGTTCGGCAACTGCAAAAAGACAATTCCGGATGCATGGCCGGAGGTGCCGTGTCCGTCGCCGTGAGAGTCTTTTTTGGCATGAGAGTCCCCGTGACCGCCGCCGTGATCTTCCTCATGCGCCTCTTCCCCGTGCGCTTCTTCCTTCGGACCGAACAGCTTGTCGAACGTTCCCGTTACAAAAAGACCGCCGCCGACACCGACCAGAATAAACAAGGGCAGAACCACAAAAAGGATAATCTTTTTTGCGTCAAAGCCCTTTTTGCCCGCACTGCTTTCAGCGCCCTCGCCGTCTCCGCCTTCAGATTCGTTCACTTCGGTTTCATCGCCTTCAGCCATATCCGCTCTCTTCCGTTGACGTCATGTCTACATCTCTATGTCTACATCTCTGTTCTTTTTAATATACTTTCTCTCATCCGCCAAATCGATTTCCGTCCGAACAGAAAGGATATGAATTTTTTTCCCGATGTACGGAAAAATTTTCCATGCGTTCCGTTTTTGCCCGTCCGCAGCAGCGGTTCGCCACATGGAAAGAATTTATCTCCCTGAAATACAACACTCTTTTTTTGGCATGAAGTATGCAATGCCGGAACGGGATTTTCACAAGCAGACGGATGACGTCATGGAAAACAGTATTTTTATCGGTCTTTCGCGCCAGATGGTCCTTCAGGACAATATGGACATTGTCGCCAACAATCTGGCGAATATGAACACGCCCGGCTTTCGCGGACAGAACCTTGTCTTTAACGAATATATTTCAGAGCCGCGCGGGCAGGAAGATCCGATCCGGATGGTCTACGACCACACGCAGTATCAGGTCACGGAGCCCGGTCCCGTTAAAAGGACGGGCAATTCTCTCGACGTCGCTATTAACGGCCCGGCGTTTTTCGGCGTCCAGAGCGCGGACGGCACCGGTGTCCGTTATACGCGCGCCGGGAATTTCAGTGTCAACGCGAACGGCGAACTCATCACCCCGTCCGGGCACCTCGTCGCCGATCAGGGCGGCGGTACGATCACCATTCCCGACGATGCCTCGGAAATCAACATCGATAAAAACGGCTCGATCTCCACACAGGACGGCGAAATCGCCCGGTTAATGGTCGTCGAGTTCGACAACGTCCAGACGCTCTATCCCGAAGGAAACGGGCTTTACGCCGTCGACGGCGATGCCGTGCCCATGCCCGCGGCGAATTCGACCGTGGAACAGGGCATGCTCGAAGGCTCCAACATTGAGCCCGTCATCGAAATGACCCGGATGATCGAGATTTCGCGAGAGTATCAGAAAGTCCAGAAAATCCTGGAAAACGAACACGAACGCCAGCGGACCCTCATTCAAAAAATGACCGGAAATTCATAAGCGACTGAAAGGAGCTAAAAATGAGATCACTTGATATCGGCGCGACAGGAATGCTGGCCCAGCAGATCCACGTCGACGTTATTTCCAACAATATCGCGAACATGACCACGACCGGATTCAAGCGTCAGCGGCCCGAGTTTCAGGACCTGATGTATCAGAACATCCAGCGGCCCGGTTCGACCTCATCGGATGTCGGAACGATCCTGCCGACCGGAATCCAGATCGGCCTTGGCACAAAAGTCAATTCGATCTATCGCATGCACGGACAAGGCAGCATGAAAGTCACCGACAATTCGCTTGATCTCGCCATTAACGGCGAAGGGTATTTCATGATCGATCTGCCGAGCGGCGAGACGGCCTATACGCGGGCGGGATCCTTTGCCCTGAACGATCAGGGCGAACTCGTCACGGCCCAGGGGTATACGGTCCAGCCCGGAATTTCGATTCCGTCCGACGCCGAAAGCATCACCGTCAATGAATCCGGAGAAATCATCGTCAGTATTCCCAATCAGGTCGCGTCCCAGAATGTCGGGCAGATTCAGCTGGCCACTTTCCTGAATCCCGGCGGGCTTGAGGCGGTCGGCGACACGCTCTTTCTTGAAACCGATGCGTCCGGAAGCGCGACGACCGGCACGCCGGCCAGCGATAATTTCGGAACCATTCTTCAGGGCACGCTGGAATCCTCGAACGTTAACGTCGTCGAGGAAATCACGAACCTGATTTCCGCGCAGCGGGCTTATGAAATGAACTCCAAGACCATCAGCGCCAGCGACCAGATGCTCAGCACCGTATCGCAGCTAAGATAATTTAAGGTCACGCCTGAACGACAGGGAGAACCGAGATGAAAAACAGAGAAAAAACCTTATTCCGGCATACTCTTAAAATGGAATATTGGCATGACAGAAAAGGAATAAGAGGAGGATTTCTTCTTCTGCTCGCCGCTTTTGTGCTCGGCTCTGTTCTGCTTCCCGGAACGGCTTGCGCCGTGACGCTGAAAACCAGTAGCGCGCTTGACGAGAACGTGATCCGCCTCGAAGATCTGTTCGACGGGCTGGAGAGAAACGGCGCCTACGTTCTCGGCCCCGCCCCCCAGCCCGGAGACCAGATGGTGCTGGACGCGCGGACGCTCCAGCGCGTCGCGATGGCCCTCGACGTGCCATGGCGTCCGCAAAGCCCGGCCGAGCAGATCGTTCTGCACCGGCCCGCGACCCTTATTCATTCCGACGCGGTCATCCAGACTCTTCATCCTCTACTTGAAGAAAAAGGCGTAAACAGCCGTTTTTATGTCGATTTTGACGGAGATCCGACGATTGTCCTGCCGCAGGAAATTCCGGCGGAACTGGCTGTGGCCAATTTCGAATTCGACGCCGACCGGGACCGTTTCAGCGCCGATCTTGTCGCCCCCTCCCTCGACCGGCCGCTGGTCCGCAAGAGCATCACGGGCCGGATCGAGCGGATCGTCTCCGTACCCGTTCTGAAAGAAACGCTGCGCAACGGCACGATTATCGGCGCCCATGATATCGAATGGATCGACATTGATTTGCGCAAGCTTGACGAAAGCACGCTCCTCGAAGCGGACGCCCTGATCGGCATGACGCCGCGACGCATGGTTATGAACGGGCGTCCCGTAAAAAATATGGACATTGAAGCGCCCCGCATCGTCGAGCGCGGCGATCTGGTTATCATCAACCTGCGCGCCGGCGGGATGGTCCTGACGGCGGAAGGCAAAGCCATGCAGGCCGGGGCCAGGGGTGAAGTTATCCGCGTCGTCAATACCGCCAGCAGCCGCTCCGTCGAGGCCGTCGTCACCGGCGGCCGCGCTGTAAGCGTTCAATGAGAAGGAGACAAAGAATGACACATTTTAACCGCCTGGGATTATGTGCCGCGCTTGGCAGCGCCCTTCTCCTGAGCGCCTGCGGATCGCTCGACCGCGTGGCCAATATCGGGAAAGCGCCGGACATGACCAGGATTGAGAACCCGGTTCTCGAAAAAAGCTACCAGCCTGTCAGCCTGCCGATGCCTGCGCCGCAGACGGCGTCCGCCAAGCCGAACTCGCTGTGGCAAAGCGGCCGCCAGACGTTCTTCAAGGATCAACGCGCCCGGCAGATCGGCGATATTCTGACCGTTATGATCGATATCGAAGATGAAGCCGAACTTGAAAACAGCTCCTCCCGTTCCCGCTCCGCCAGCGAGTCCGCCGGTCTGGACAGCCTTCTGGGATACGAACAAAGTCTCGACCGCATCCTCCCCGAGGCCGTCGACAACAGCTCTCTTGCCGGAGCAGATTCGGATTCCGCGCATAACGGCACCGGCTCCATCGAACGCGAGGAAGATATCGAGTTGAAAATCGCGGCGCTTGTGACCCAGATCCTCCCGAACGGAAACATGGTCATCCACGGACGTCAGGAAGTCCGCGTCAATTTCGAGAAACGAATTCTGGAACTCGACGGGGTCATCCGGCCCGAGGATATCTCGAACACCAATTCGATTTCCTATGAGAAAATCGCCGAGGCCCGGATCTCCTACGGCGGCGAAGGCCAGATTACCGATGTCCAGCAGCCGCGTTACGGGCAACAGCTTTACGACATCGTGTTTCCGTTTTAGGACCGGAAAGCGCATAGTGGTTTTCCGTACGGTAATCGCTCGAAAAAATGTATGAGCTATAACTTGTTGATATAATTAAACCCCGTCATCCTCCGGCCAAGTTTACTTGAGTCCGGAGGATCCATTCATCCGCTTGCGAAGACTTTGAAATAGATCCTCCGCCTTCGCGGAGGATGACGGTTTTGATTCCCCTGAACCGCCTCAGTCTTCGCGATGGGTTTTTTCCATCCGCTCGTGACGTTCCTGCGCTTCGATCGAAAGGGTCGCGATCGGGCGGGCGTCGAGACGACCGACGGTGATCGGCTCACCGGTTTCCTCGCAATAGCCGTATTCGCCCTGATCGATCCGCAGAAGGGCTTCGTTGATTTTCGTGATCAGCTTGCGTTCGCGGTCGCGGGTGCGCAGCTCCAGCGCATGATCGGTTTCGGCCGAGGCCCGGTCGGCCAGATCCGGCTTTTGCAACTCCGTCCCCTGCAGCGTGTTCTGAATGGTTTCGCTGGATTCTTTGAGAAGTTCTTCCCGCCATCTCAAGAGTTTCTGCCGGAAATATTCCAGCATGACGGGATTCATGAAATCGCCTTCATCTTGTTTGGGATCATAATCCGGCGGAACGATTGTACTGTTGGGCGTGCTGGCCATTGTGCTGTCTTCCCTTGCCGTGGTTACAAAAGCGCATGGAATATAGGGGCAACGCTCTCAAAATACAAGCCGAAAAGAAGGAAAACGGACGGTATTTCCACAATTAGAGTCCGGCGTCCAGCGCAACGCGCATTTTTGCCAGCTCGACCTGAGCGCGGAGATCAATCTCGTCAAGGATCGCCGTCAGGGAGGGATCGCTGATTTTTTCGCGGTGTTCGGCAATCACGTCCGCGACGTCAATCATATGTCCGACCGTCAGATTTCCCCCGAGCATCGCCAGACGGATCTTGTCAAGTTCGCCCAGTATATCTTCCGCCCTTTGGCGCATCCGCCCGCGCGAGGCTCTCGCCGCCGGATCTTCGACCGCCTGAGCGGCCAGAAGGGAGTCGACATGCGCGATAGAGGACGTCATGCCCGCCCCGGCGCTCTCTTCCGTGCCGGAGGCCAGAAAATTCCCGAACGTCCCGTCCGCCGAGCCGGTACTGCCCTTCGCTTTCCCGCTCTGCGAGACCTGACGCGATTTATCCGGACCTTCGATTTTCATCGTTTTTTGCTCCTGTTCTTCTCTTATGATGCGCCCAATCCGGCGTTTCGGTCAAGATGGGCAAGTTTTGCCGGGCCGCGCCGTGAAAAGCGGCGGAAATTTCCGCCGCCCCATGATTTTATGACCATTCATTTTTCTGCCGTTTTTCTTTAACCCGCTCTTTTCACTCAGATCTTTTTCTCCACAGCGTCTGGCACGCGCTTCGCAAAGAGAATGGCGGATCATTTTATCAACGTGCAGGGCAGGTTTGCCATGACCGACCGAACATACAGACGACCGACCGCTTGTCTTTGCGCCCTTGTTACAAGCGCGCTTTGCGTCTTTGCCGTTCTCTTCGCGGGGACGGGAGATGCCTTTGCGAAAACGGCCCGGATCAAGGATATCGTCGCCGTCGAGGGCGTGCGGGACAACATGCTGATCGGGTACGGTCTTGTCGTCGGCCTGGACGGCAGCGGGGATTCCCTGAACAATTCGCCTTTTACCGAGCAATCCCTCATCGCGATGCTGGAGCGGCTCGGCGTCAATGTGCGCGACATGAACCTGAACACCGGGAATGTCGCCGCCGTCATGGTGACGGCGACCCTGCCCCCCTTCGCCAATCAGGGCTCGCGGATCGACGTGCAGGTTTCGACGCTGGGGGACGCGGACAGCCTTCTGGGCGGAACGCTCCTCGTGACCCCCCTGATGGGGGCGGATAGCGAGGTCTATGCCGTCGCGCAGGGGGCCGTCATCATCGGCGGATTTTCCGCCGACGGCGAGAGCCAGTCCGTGACCAAAAACGTCCCGACCGTCGGGCGCGTGCCGAACGGCGCCATCATCGAGCGGGAAATTCAGTTCGATCTTGAAGATCTCGGCGAATTGCGCCTGTCTCTCAGAAATCCCGATTTCACGACGTCGCGACGGATCGCGCGGGCCATTAACGGGTTTCTCGACAGCGAAACGGCCGCCATTTCGCAAAACCCGGCGAGCGTGCTCCTGCGCAAGCCCGAAGGCTACCGCGGGACGCTCGTGGACCTGGTCACGGATATCGAGCAACTCCCCGTCCAGCCGGATCAAACCGCGCGGATCGTCATTGACGAGCGTTCGGGCGTGATCGTCATGGGCGCCGAGGTCCGGATCGCGCCGGTTGCCATCGCGCAGAGCAATCTAACGATCAAAATTACCGAAACCCCGCAGGTCAGCCAGCCGAACCCCTTCGCACAGCAAGGACAGACCGTGACCGTCCCGCGGACCGATATCGAGGTCAACAGCGGCGCGGACGTCAAGCTCGCGATGCTGGAGACCGGTGTGACGCTTCAGGACCTTGTGACCGGACTGAACCGTCTGGGAATCGATCCCCGGGACATTATCACCATCTTGCAGGCCATCAAGGCGTCCGGCGCCCTTCAGGCCGAGATCGAGGTGATGTGATGGTGGATATGGATAGCGCGCTCAATACCTCCGTTGCCGCCGATATCAACATGGCGATGGTCCGTGCCCAGGGAAGCGGCAGCAAAACCGAAGCCAGGGCCGAGGCCATTTCGGCAGCGTCGGGCACAGGTATGAGCCTCGAACAGGTCGAAGCGACGGCGCAGGATTTCGAAGCCGTCTTCCTGTCCGAGATGATGAAGCCGATGTTCGAGACCGTTTCGACCGACGGCCCGTTCAGCGGCGGGCAGAGCGAAGCCGTCTACCGCAGTCTGCTCATTCAGGAATACGGGAAAAAAATCTCCGGCACCGGAGAGATCGGACTCGCAAACCATGTGAAGAACGAGATTATCCGCCTGCAGGCCGCCGCCGGGCATCCGGTTCTGGGTGCGGACGGCAAGCCGGTCGAAACCCCGGAAACACGCGCCATTCAACTTGTAAAGGAGAGCATGGAATGAGCAACAGCCCCCTTCCAGATACGAAATCCGTTCAGGATCTCATGGCAAATATCGATGCCTATCTCGGTGTCTTGAAAACCGAGACGGAGGCTCTTGAAAAAAGAGATCTGAACGCCTTTGCAGAACTTCAGGAACGCAAAATGGGCTGTGCGCATTCCGCCCATGCCGGGATCAGCGAGATTATCGCATATCCGGGCGGGCTGTCCCGCCTGCCGTCCGAGACCCGCCGGAAAATCGAGGCCAGAAGACACGAAATTATCACGCTCAGCGAGCGGAACCTCAAAGCGCTCGGGCGCGTCCAGCGCGGCATGCGGCGCCTTGGCGAGCAGATCGTCTCCGAGGCCCGGCGCGCCGCAGGCGAAGATACCTCGTTCAAATACGGCTCCGCCGGATCGATGGATAAACCAAAACGGCGCGTATCGCTCGGGGTCAGTGAGTCCGCCTGATTTTTTAAAAGGAAAGGCACAGAATATGCCGACATTAACAACGACATCCCTTTACACTCAAGACGCTTCGCGCGTTCAGGGCATGACAACGCTCGCCGCAAACGGCTCTTCGAGCGGAAATTCCGCGTTTCTCGGGCTTCTCCTGTCCGGCAACGCCGCCGGGTCGGCGGGCGCCGGCGCCACGTTTCTGACCCAGAACGCCGCAACGGGGGCGACCCAAACGACGCTTGAGAATATCACCCAACCCGCCCTCGCCCAGATGCTGGCGGCCCTGACCGCACAGGCCTCCGAGACAAGCACGCAAAGCGCTGCGTCAGACGCTCTCGCCACCGACGGTAAAATCTCCGTCAGCGGAACGGACGGCACAAAGCTTCCCGACGATCTATCCGGAGATCTTGAAAGCATCCGGGATATGATCGACCAAATCAACGCGCTGCTCGCCGATCTTCCCGAAAGCGAGCAAGCCGCCTATGACGAGGCGCTCGGGCAGATTATCCGCCGCGCCGAAATGATTATGAGCACACAGATCCCGGGAATGGATACCGGAATATCTTCCGCGAATAAGGGAAGCGGCGCATGGCCCGGCCTTATTGCCCTGAATTCGCGCGCGGAGCAACTTTTCGGAGATCTCGTTCCCGAGAATGATCCGGCCCTTTCGGATGATGCCGAAAACGCTCTGGCCGCCATTGCCAATTTCCTTGCCGCGCTTACGGAGGCTCAATCCGATAGCCGGCAGGATATCGCCGCAACAACAGAACTCTCCGCGGAAGACCTTGCAGAGATGATCGCGCAGCTTCGCGCATTAATCCCGGGCGAAACCGGCGATTCTGCGGGCGATGAGGCCGCCGAAGCCGCCATAGCGCACATTCAGTCTTTGATTGATGCGCTTGAAAAAGCCGCGGACGCGGATCCTTCGGGCGACAATACGATCCTTTTGCCTTCGGGCTTTTTATCCGTTCTCGGGAACGCACTTGAGACGGCGCAAAACGGCCTGTCCGGGACTCAGAAGAGTCCCGGTGCGGCCTCTGCCCTCGCCTTTGTGCAACAGCTCAAAGAAAGCGCGTCCCTGAGGGGAACCGGAACGACCATCCAGAACGGGCTCCAGAACGGGGCAGGTCATCCGGCGGGGAGTTCCGTGTCCGCCACAGCATCCTCCACTTTCAGCCTTTTCGGGGGAGAATCCCCGAATCAGGGCGGTTTGTTCAGCCTGTCCGGACTATCCACAGGGGAGTCCGATACACAGGCATGGACCGAACCGTGGAGCCTGCAGAATTATGGCGGACACGCTCCCTCTTCCGTTCCCAATGCACCGTCAACCCTGGCCAATCTTGCCGTTCAGGCCGGATCCGCCGGGCAGGTGCATCCCTCCGCCCAGATGCTGGCCGTTAAAATCCAGTCCCAGGCCACGAATGCGAACGGCGAGTCCAAGCAATTCACGTTAACCCTTGATCCGCCGGAGCTTGGCAAGGTCAAAATACAGCTTGCATTCGGGCAGGATAAAAGCGTCAAGGCGCATCTGAGCGTTGAAAAACCGGAAACCTACATGATGCTCCAGCGCGATCAGGGCGTTTTGCAAAAAGCGCTGGCAGACAGCGGGTTCGATCTGTCCGGCGATTCCTTAAGTTTTGAGCTTGCGCAGCAGGATACCGATTTCTCGCAAAACGGCGGACATGACGGTCACGGCCCCGGTTCCGGAGCCGACGGAAACGATGCTTCGGAAGACGGCACCGAAGCGCTTTATGAAACGCATATGGACTGGTACGTAGATCCGGAAACCGGGTATGCGCGCTTTAACATTCTGGCCTGATTTGTAAGAGAAAGGGAACCGATATGACATCCGACGTCTCTTTAACGACAACGCTCAGTCAGGCGAGCGCGACAAACGGGCAATCCGTCCAGCTTGCCGAGGACTTCACCCAGTTTCTGACCCTGCTGACGACGCAGCTCCAGAATCAGGATCCGCTTTCGCCGATGGATTCGACGGAGATGACGAACCAGATCGTCCAGTTCTCACAGGTCGAGCAACAGATTAATACAAACCAGAAGCTTGATTCCCTCATCCAGATGGAGCTTGCGAATATGGCCAATGTCGGGCTCGACTATGTCGGGATGGACGCGAGTTATCTCAGCTCCGAGGCCAGCTGGGACGGTGAATCGCCCGTCCGGATTACCTATGCCTATACGGGAGAAACGGCTCCGTATAAAGGGACGCTTCAAATTCTCGATGAGGAAGGAAACGTTGTCTTTGAGGCTGATGCCGGAACGAATACGGACCGGAACGATTTCGTCTGGAACGGAAAAACAACCAGCGGCGAAACCGTCCCGGCCGGAACGTATCAGGTCGAAATCAATACCGTCGACCGTGAAGATAACGCCGTCGACGTGACCACCGTCGTCACCGGCGAGGTCGAAGGGATCGAAACGCAGAACGGCGTCGTTCACCTTCTGATCGGCGACCGGGCCGTACCGCTCGCAAATATTATCAACGCCCGCGAACCGGATACGCGCTACCAGACCCTGGCCAATATCGGTCTGAACTATATCGGCATGGAAGCCGAATATCCGACTGCGAATATGTATTTCGACGGCACGAGCCCCGTCAACATGTCCTACAGTTACGACGACAGCGAACTGGTCGCGGATGCGCGCGTGAAAGTCCTCGACGAGGACGGCGAAATTGTCTTCGAAACGGATGGCGGAACCTGGACCCAGACTCACGAATTTATCTGGGACGGCACGGATTCGGACGGAGAGGTTCTGCCTGCCGGAACCTATACGCTGGATATCGACGCGAAAAACACAAGCGGCCAGTCCGTCGATACCGATATTTCGACCTTCGGTACCGTACAGGGGATCCAGCAGGAAGGCGGAATTCTGCATCTGGTCGTCGACGGGCAACTCGTACCGCTCTCATATATCACGAGCGCACGGGATCCCACATCCTAATGAAAACACAAAACCAAACAAGAGGAACACTTTAACCTGAACGATACAAGAATAACGAAAACAACAGACTAAACAAAACCCAGGAGGTCTATCATGAGTTTGTTCGGCTCACTTTACACCGGCGTTTCGGCCCTTTCGGCCCAATCGCAATCGACCGCGATGATTTCCAACAACATCGCGAACATTAACACGATCGGCTTCAAACGCTCCGAAGCGGCGTTCTTCTCGCTCGTGACGACGGAAAGCCGGTCTTCGCTTTACTCTCCGGGGACGGTCTCCATCAACCGAACCCAGCGCGTGGACCAGCAAGGCCCGATTACGCAAACGGCCTCCGCGACCGACGCCGCCATCTCCGGGAACGGATTCTTCCCCGTCAAGCGGAGCACGGATTTCGGTCAGGAATTCCTTTACACGCGGGCCGGGCAGTTCTCGGAAGACTCGCAAGGGCTTCTGCGCAACGCCTCCAACTTCGTCCTGTACGGCTGGCCGATCGACTCGAGCGGGAATCTTCCGGCCAATCAGGGAGACCTGACCTCGGTTGTCGCCGTGGACGTCGCCTTCCTCGGCGGCCTGACCCGTCCGACAACGACTGCGGAGCTTGCCATTAACCTTGACGCCGACGAAGTCGACTATAACAACGGGACCCTGGTCGGCGGGGTGCAGGTCGGAACGGCAGGATTCCTCGGCCTTCCGATCGATTCCTCCTCTCCCACACACTTCTCAAGGGGGCTGACCGTTTTCGACGAACTCGGATCTTCACAAACGATTACGATGGAATATCGGAAAATCGTCGGGCCGATGGCCAACGCGATGTCAGGGAGTACGCAGGTTCTGGATCGCGATACAACCATCACGAATCTGTCCGGGATCGTCGCCGGGGATTCGTTTACCGTCCAGACGAGCGGGGCCGCCGCGCAGGAATACATTATCGGCGCCGCCGCCGGAGCGGGCCAGATCCGGATCGACACCGTCGGAGACCTGGTCGACGAACTGAACAACAATTACGGCGGCGGAACGGAACTCGACGCCCAGATTACTTCGGAGGGACAAGTCCTCATGCAGGCGCTCAACCTCAACGACTCTCTGATTATCGCCGAGACTAACGGGACACCGCTATTCGGTCTGAACAGTCTGCTGTTCCCGAACCCAAGCACACCGGCCGTTATTGAAGCATACGCCCCCTTCACTCTGGACGGCTCTGCCGCCCAGAGCGCGACCAATCCGTACGGTTATACAACCGCAGCCGGAGATGAAAACAATCAGGCAGATTTCCCGGATTTCACAGACGCAATCACCCCGAACACGCAAGGCTGGTGGGAGCTTAAACTCCTCCACCCGGACGGCAGCGTCATCACACAAGGGCTTTTGAACTTCAACGGAGACGGGACCCTGAACGCAACCGGAGACTCGACCGGAAATATCGATATCGAGCTTTCCAATATCGAATGGGGGAACGGATCCAGTCCGCAAAGCTTCACCATCGATGTCGAGCGGTTCAGCCAGTTCGCCGGAAACTTCGACGTGATTTTCTCCGACCAGAACGGAGCCGAGCTCGGTCTGCGGACCGGGGTCGAGATCACGCGGGAAGGAATCGTCGTGGCCCGGTTCTCGAACGGGGCGTCAGCCGATCTCTACAAGATCCCGATGGTCACTTTCGCGAACGCAAACGGGCTTCAGGAAGTTTCCGGGACCGCCTACACCGAGACAGAGGAATCCGGGGAAGAAAACCTCCGGGAAGCCGGGACCGGCGGGGCCGGGTTCGTCGAGCCCTCGACGCTCGAAAGCTCGAACGTCGATCTGGCCGACGAATTCTCGAAACTCATCATCTCCCAGCGGGCCTACTCGGCCGGGACGCGGCTCATCAACACCGTCGACCAGATGACCGAGGATCTGCTGCGATTGAGGTAGGGTCAGGACCTAACAATAGACCTCTTTCCTGGCCGGCTATTTTGCACCAAGGTATCTCTGTTAACCTAAACTATGGATAAGAATAAGTTACAAAACCAACCGTCATCCCGGCGAAAGCCGGGATCCAGTCATAGAGTTGTTTAAATGCGGAGGTCCGGAGTTTCGGAGAAGAACGCCGTTTCTGCGGGCCGCCGCGTAAAATAAGAAAAACGTTTTCTCTGGATCCCGGCTTTCGCCGGGATGACGTTGGTTTATAAGATTTTAAAGTCCCCTTATCCATAGCTGGGGTTCTGTTACGAAAAGAGTCTAATACAAACAGACAAAAAACCCCCATTCCTTTGGAACGGGGGTTTTTTCTAAACTTCTCTCCGGGCTATTTCACGATTTCCCAGTCATCCGTTCCGGGGACCTGGCAGGCCTGACCGATGCCGGTTTTTTTCTCGCCGCCGATATAGATGACCTGCTCGTATTCACGGCAATAACGGCCGCTGCCCGTCCGGCCGTCACGGACCGGCGTGACTGCACCGTAATTCCCTGATTCCGGGTTGCTCCAGGTGATCGTCTCGCCGATCGGCGCCGTCTGGGCCTGCTGGTTGGCGTTCTGGAGATACATCCGGTCCGCGCGGTCGAGCGATTTTCCGACTTCGCTCCCGACCAGCGCACCGATCAGCGCCCCGGCTCCGGTCGCCCAAAGCTGGCCGGAGCCGTCGCCGATATTCGATCCGGCGATCCCGCCCAGGATCGCCCCGGCGCCTGCCCCGACCGTCTGTTTCGAGCCGTATTGTGTGCCGTCCGCCGTCGTGATACAGGCCGACAGCCCCATCAGCGCCGCCGCAGCGAGCGTAAGTGCAAATTGTCTTTTCATCGCAATCCTCGTTTTGTTTTTGGCCTCGTTTTGTTTTTGATCCCGCACCGGACGATACGTCAGCCCGGGCTCCTGATGAGATAATATAAGCCCTTTGAGCTTATTTACCAGAGGGATGTTGAGCTCCTCTTGAAATTAAACGCCATTACGTCATATTTCCTTCGGCAAAGAATGGAGGATTTTTATGGACGCGGAAAAGCTGAATTTTGGAACGGATGTCTCGCGGCTTCTGGATATTGTCGCCAACGCCCTGTATTCCCATCAGGATGTTTTCCTGCGGGAGCTTGTCTCCAACGCTGCGGATGCCTGTGACAAGTTGCGCTATGAGGCGATTTCAACGCCGGATCTTATTCGCGATGCGCCGGCGTTTCAAATCCGGATCACGGCGGATACCGATTCGCGTCTGCTTTGCGTTGCCGATAACGGGATCGGGATGAACCGCGAAGATCTTACCGAAAATCTGGGGACGATCGCCCGGTCCGGCACGGCGGCCATGATGGAAAGCGTGAACGCCGCGCAGGCCGCTCAAGATTCCGGGGCGTCTTCCGAGTCCCTGAAGCTGATCGGGCAGTTCGGCGTCGGGTTTTATGCCAGTTTCATGGTTGCGGAAAGCGTGGACGTTATTTCCCGCAAGGCCGGAGACGACAAAGCCTGGCATTGGCGTTCGGATGGGCGGACCGGTTATGAGATCCGGGAAGCGGCTCCCGATGAAGCCGCGCGGCTCCCGGACGGGCGCGGAACGCTTGTCGCGCTCACGATAAAGGCAAGTGCCTGCGATTTTCTGATTGAGGATAAAATCCGGCAAGTCGTTCAGCGTTATTCCGACCATATCAGTTTCCCCGTTTTTATCGGTGCTCCTCAGGATCATGACGACGAACGCCCGGCCAATAGTGCCGGAGCCCTCTGGGCCCGCCCGAAATCCGGGATCACTGCCGATCAATACGACCAGTTTTACAAGCATATCTCCCATGGATTCGACGATCCGCTCAAGACAATCCACTGGCGCGCCGAGGGAAAAATCGAGTTTACGTCCCTGCTCTTCATTCCGACGATGCGGCCGTGGGATATGTTCGACCCGGGGCGCAAAAGCGCCGTGCGGCTTTATGTCCGGCGCGTTTTCATTACGGATGAGTGCGGCGGGCTGATTTATCCGTGGCTGCGCTTTTTGCGCGGGGTTATCGATACGGAAGACCTGCCGTTGAATATCAGCCGGGAGTCGCTTCAGGATAATCCGCTTATCGCCAAAATCCGGAGTAGCGTTGCAAAGAAAGTCCTTGGCGCGCTTCACAAGCTCTCCGAAGACGATAACGAGGCCTTTGCGACATTCTGGGAGCAGTTCGGCCCGGTCCTCAAAGAAGGGCTTTATGACGCTTATGAGCTTCGGGAGGCTTTGTTCAAAGTCGTCCGGTTCCGCTCGACACATGACGACGGCAAGACGCTCGTCTCTCTTGCGGAGTATAAATCCCGCATGAAAGACGATCAGAAGGCGATCTATTATATATCCGGTGAAAATCCTGAGACCCTCAAGAACAGCCCGCAACTCGAAGGCTTCCGGGATCAGGGGATCGAGGTTCTTTTCATGACCGATACGATCGACGATTTCTGGATCCAGAATGTCGGTGAATTTGACGACACGCCTCTGCGGTCCGTTACACGCGGCGATGCCGATCTCGGGAGCGTCGAGGCCGGGGACGGAGCGGATGCCAAAGATGCCGCGAAAAACGACAATACGGGGGAAGACAAGGATGCTCCGGAGACGCCGCTTTCCGGTTTGCTCCGGTTCATGGAAGACCTTCTAAAAGACGACGTTTCGGCCGTGCGGGAATCCAAACGCCTGCGCTCCTCGCCTGTGTGCATGGTTGCCGATGACGGAGCCGTCGATATGCATATGGAGCGCGTTCTCAAGATCCACCAGCATTACACGCCCGAGCGCAAGCGCGTCCTTGAAGTTAATCCGGATCACCCGCTCCTCAGGCACATGGCAGAACGGTTCGCGGCGGAGGGCGAGAGCGCAGATTGCGAAGACGTGAAGGATTGCGCGCTGATGCTGATGGATCAGGCCCGGATCATTCAGGGCGAGCCCGTCACCGACCCCGCCGCCTTCTCCCGCCGCATGTCCCGGTTCATGGAGAAGGGGTTGGTCGCGTGACCTCTGCTCATCCTGAAATGTTAACTTTTTGTTTACATAATTTTGATATTGTTTCGCTATGGCGGACAATGAACAGATCAATGCAGAGGCATTATACGATTATCTTTTGACAGGCCGGATTTTTCGGAATGCAAGCGTGTCTCCCGTTCTCCCTGACAGCATGCGGGGAACATATCATTTCTTGATCACACAGGACGGAGAGATCCTGCCCCTTCAGATTCCCGAAGAACGCGCGGAACTCGGGCGCGGTCAGGATGTTGACGAGCTTCGGATCGGCATGATTGTCGGAGAGGATGCGGACGCCGCGCCCGCGCAAATATCCGCTCTGAAATCCCTTGACGATCTGCTTGCGTCTTTTGCGCAATATGGCGGCGAAGATAGCCGCCTGCCCTTTCACATCAGTCAGGATTTCGGAAACCAGAAAACCCTTTTTGACGCCGTCCATCCGGATGTAGATCTCGATATCCCCGGATTGCCGAATTCGATCGAGAGAAGCGGCGTTGAAATGGGAGCTTCCCTTGTCGCCGGATTGTTGCTCGTTCATCAAATCGGGAATTCATCGGCCGTAAACGAGGCTCCCGATGCGTCCCGGCGCGAATTGATCGAGGTGATCGCCCATCTTCATACGCATAGCCAGGATACCGATGTGGATCAAAACGACAAATCCTGGCTGAGTCACCTCGGAGAGTGGAGCACACGTGTTGCGCCCGTATTCAGCGCGGCCATCAGCGGAGCCGCCGCAGGCGGTCCTCTTGGCAGTGCGGCCGCGGCCGGTCTGGCCGAGGGCGCAATCTCGCTCGGCGAAAAATTTCTGAGACGGCTTGAAGACGAAGGGTACGACCTTACAAACGCGGATGCCATTGAGCACGCACTCCGGCACGATCCGTATGTGAGCGAAATGATTCAGGACGCCGCACAGGATACGGCCCTGAATGCTCTTGGCGTCGCGGTCGCGGCCGGCGGCGCCAGTTACGCTTTCCAAATCGCCCGCAATGCACTTCTCGGATCCGCGGCCGTCAGCGGCGGGTCTAACGTGGTCGCACTCGAGATTCAGAGCGGAGGAGAAGCCAGCACCGCCGCCGTTATTGCCGCCGGACTCGCCGGAGCAGTTCCCTATGTCGGCGCTTCCGGGGGCGGAGCATATGTTCGAACGAATACTGAAGGTCTCGGTTTATAGATATCCACGGCTATGGATAAGAAGACTTTAAAATCTTATAAACCAACCGTCATCCCGGCGAAAGCCGGGATCCAGAGAAAACGTTTTTTTTATTTTACGCGGCGTCCCGCAGAAACGGAGTTCTCCTCCGAAACTCCGGACCTTCGCGTTTAAACAACTCTATGACCGGATCCCGGCTTTCGCCGGGATGACGGTTGGTTTTGTTGGTTTTATAACTTATTCTTATCCATAGTTCAGGTGTATTAATTTTTTCCGGACAGTCATGCGTTTTCACGGGGATAACGACATACGAAGTTTTTCAGCAGTCCGCTAGGGGCCATACTCACAGGTATCGTCCAATTCTGTGAGTATGGACCCTAAATTCGCTCTTCCCTGATCGTTTCATTGTGGATACTGCCGTGCCGGTAATTCGGAACGCGCTGGACACGGATCGGCTCGTTATCCTGGGTCGCCGGTGCGCAATGACGGCATCTCCGGCGCATATTCTCTATGCTTCCATGGCCTGCGTTTATGTGTCCTTCTTCGGTTGACGCCGCTTTGTAATAGAGCATCAGGAAGACACGTATCGCTGCCGTCAAAGACGTGTCGGATGACTTGTGGTTGTATATTAATGTACAAAGCTCATGCGCCGTACATTTTTCCCGGCGGCAGATTTCCCGAAGGGCCTGCCACATTTCCGGCTCCAGGCGAATGGACGTCCGATGCTTGTTGATCGTAACATTTTTGCTGATAAGCGAGCTTTTCGCCTGCTTTTCCTCTTCGCGGTCCTCCGCGTCATAGCTTATCCCCGACATAAATCCTCCCAATGAAATCCGTGTACAAAAAACGGGCCGAAACAGGTTTTCGACCTATAGGTGTATAGAAAACCCTAAATCAATATCTATCTCAAGTTGTATTTTTGCACTTTGTCAAATTGTCGCGTAATTATGTCTATGCATACCATTCTATGATATTGATAATGAACATTTATATATAAATCCTAATATATTAACCGCTCCCGGGGTCTCCTGAATTCTGCATTTAATCGTATGCTCAAAAATTATATATTAGAGTATTGTTATTACTAAACAATCTACAATCGTATGCAAATTTTATATTGCTAATTTAGAAATTCACTATTTAAAGCCGCACCCGACCTTTAAAGTATTAAAATTTAGCACCATTATAAGTTGTCTTGTTTTATAACAATAATTTAGACAAAGAATGAGATAACATAAAATACCTTAATAGGAGTCTTGCCTCCCGGGAAAAGATCATAAATAATCCCGCGTTATGCCCAGAATTTTTCTAAAACCGAAATCACCGGAATACGCGGACAAAGAGAGATCTCGAGCCGGAGGCGAGCGGCCCTGCGACCACCCCGGATGCGACAAGCCTGCCGTTTCCCGATCCCCGAAGGACCGTTCTCTCTCCGAATATTACTGGTTCTGTGCGGAGCATGCCGAAGCCTATAACCGGGCCTGGAATTATTTCGAAGGCATGTCGGCGCAGGAGATGGAGGAGCAGATCATCCGCAGCGCCCTTGGCGACCGCCCGACATGGACGTATGCCCGGCACGGCACAGCCGACGACATTCTCCGCCGCGCCACCTGGAAGACCTATCATTTCACCGAAAAAGAGCCGGAGGATGCGCAGACCGATCGCGAGCATCAGTATCGCTCCCGGCATTTTTCCGAAGATGAGCGCAGGTCTCCGGAATATCAGGCTATGGCGATCCTCGGGCTTGAGCCGCCCTTGACTCTCGAGGGGATTAAAAAACGTTATAAAGAGCTGGCCAAAACGCATCACCCCGACAGAAATCCCGGGAACAAGGAGGCCGAGGAGCTTCTCAAGAGTATCAATATGGCCTATACGATATTGAGGAGTTCTTATGAGCGTTTCTCAGACATTGAAGACCGGACAACATGACCACAGATCACAGCGAAACATTTCAGGTTCCCCGCGGGGAGGAAGAAGACGACCGCGAGCTTAGCGGTCCGGCGATGGATATTACCCGCCTGAAAGCCAAGGAAGGGAAATACACATCCATCCCCGACAAGAAATACAGCGTCCGGGAAACCTTCGGGCTTGATATCGACTGGGAGGTTCCCGGCTTTGCCGAGGCGCAGGGGAATATCCCGAAAGTCGATCCGAGTTATCAATTCGATCACGATACGACCGTGGCCATTCTGGCCGGGTTTGCGTTTAACCGGCGCGTGATGATTCAGGGGTTTCACGGCACGGGAAAATCAACCCATATCGAACAGATTGCTGCGCGTCTGAAATGGCCGTGCGTGCGGATCAACCTCGACTCCCATGTCAGCCGAATCGACCTTCTGGGTAAGGATATGATCGTCCTGAAGGAAGGCAAGCAGATCACGGAGTTTCGGCAGGGCCTTCTTCCCTGGGCTCTTCAGAACCCTGTCGCGCTTGTCTTTGACGAATACGACGCCGGACGGCCGGACGTGATGTTTGTGATCCAGCGCGTTCTTGAGGCCGAAGGGCATTTGACCCTGCTCGACCAGAATACGGTGATCCGCCCGCACCCGGCCTTCCGCCTCTTTGCAACGGCGAACACCGTCGGGCTCGGCGATACGACCGGACTTTATCACGGCACACAGCAGATCAACCAGGGCCAGATGGACCGGTGGAATATTGTTGTGACGCTGAACTATCTTCCGCATGAGGACGAAGTCGGCATTATGCTGGCCAAGCTCGATGCGTTTCGCACGCCGGAAGGCCGGGAGACGATCGACGCCATGGTCCGGCTTGCGGATCTGACCCGCAAGGGCTTTATCAACGGAGATCTCTCGACCCTGATGTCTCCGCGAACAGTCCTGACATGGGCGGAAAATACGCTCATTTTCAACGACCGGGAACTGGCCTTCCGCCTGTCTTATCTGAATAAATGCGACGAAGCCGAACGCCCGGCGATTGCTGAAATGTATCAGCGGTGTTTTGGTGCTGATTTGTTTGAATAAATTCAACGCCGTCATTCCCGCGAAGGCGGGAATCTTTTTAAAACAAATCCCAGTAAGATCCCCGCCTTCGCGAGGATGACAAGATTAAGGGATTTTTCGGAGACTCCAGAAACAACAAATATACAAAAACATGGATGCGGATGACTTTAAAACCGTGACGGCTGCCGTCACCCGCGCCCTTTCCGGGGGGCGGGACGTTGAATTGCATTACAGTGCCAAGGCCCCTCTCTCCCTTGCCTCCCTGCCCGCTTACGACACGATGCATACGCTCGTCCTTCCGCCGATTGACGGCGTTCCGCCGCATGCCGCGCGCGGGTCATCGGATCAGCGCGCCGTTATGCGCCGCTATCATATGCCGAGGCTCTATCAGCAGGCCGTCCCTGCCGATGCGGCCGCTGCCGGTGCTTTTGCCGCCCTCGAGCAGGCCAGATGCGAGGCTCTGGCCATGCGGAACATGGCCGGGATCAAGCAGAACCTGAACGCCCTTTTAGCTGAAGATACGCAGCGTCAGCAGCTTGATACGCTGGAGAACCGGGAAGATCTCCCCGAACACCGGGCGTTATATTACCTCTCCCGGACGGCTCTTTCCGGCGAAGACGTCCCCCCGGCCCTTTCGCGTCAACATGCGCTCTGGTCCGGATGGATGCAGGAAAAGCTCGGAGACACATGGGCGGACGATCTTTCCGCCGCGCTTGGCAATCCGCGAGATTTCGGGGTTGCCGCGCGGGCCGTTTTGCGGGCGCTTGGCTATGCCGCGCCGGAGCCGGCGGAAGAGCATAAAAGGGATAACGCGCAAACGGTCTCCGACCACGGGGCTCCGTCCGCGCCGCCGGACGGCCGCGAGACCGGGGACGATCAGAAAATTTCGTCCTACCCGGATAATCAGCCGGGAGACGAGGACGAAGAAGACAGCGAAAACGCCGCCGGGCAGGACTCCGACCCCTCCGGTGAGGATGACGACGAGAATGGAAACGACGGCGCGCAGGCCCTCTCCGAAGAGGATGAGGAGGCCGGTGATGGCGAGAGCGAAGGGAAAGAGAGCGCAGGCCAGAGTGCGCCGCCGGATTCGCGGGAGCATCCGGGATTTATGGAGCCGTCCAATCTTCCGGGACATGGCGGTTCGTACCTGATCTATACGACACAGTTTGACGAGATTATCGATGCGGAGAATCTCTCGGACCCCGAAGAGCTTGCCCGGCTGCGCGAGGTTCTGGACCGTCAGCTCAAGCCCTTCCAGGGGGTCGTCACGCGGCTTGCGAACCGCCTGCAACGCAAGCTCCTCGCCCGGCAACAGAGAAGCTGGCAGTTCGATCTTGATGAAGGGGTTCTTGATTTCTCGCGCCTGTCCCGGGTTGTCGCCGACCCGAATATGGCGCTCAGCTACAAAATCGAGAAAGAGACCGATTTCCGGGACACGGTTGTCTCGATCCTGATCGACAATTCCGGGTCGATGCGCGGACGGCCGATCGTGACCGCGGCCCTGTGCGCCGATATCCTGACGCGGACGCTGGAGCGGTGCGGCATTCCCTCCGAGATCCTCGGCTTTACGACCCGCGCCTGGAAAGGCGGCGCATCGCGGGATTTATGGATGAAGAGCGGGCATCCGTTTGCGCCGGGGCGGCTGAACGATCTGCGGCATATTATCTATAAGCCCGCGTCCCAGCCCTGGCGGCGCAAACGAAATAATCTCGGCTTGATGTTGAAAGAAGGCATTCTCAAGGAAAATATCGACGGAGAGGCTCTTGCCTGGGCGCATAACCGGCTGGCAGGGCGGCCTGAAGAGCGCAAAATCCTGATTGTGATCTCCGACGGCGCGCCGGTTGACGACTCGACGCTCTCCGTCAATCCGGCCAACCTTCTGGAGATCGACCTGCATAACGTTATTCGCTGGATCGAGGATCGTTCGGATGTCGAGCTGGCCGCAATCGGGATCGGGCATGACGTGACCCGCTATTACAGCCGGGCCCTGACGATCTCTTCCCCCGAAGAACTGGGAAAGGCCATGATCGACCAGCTTGGCGAGATCTTTCATGTCCGTGACAAAAAACGCCGCGCCCGCGCCGTCTATTTCGCACAGACCAGCGGGGAACATTGAGAGATTCCGACGATCTTCACCGCTGTCCATTCCAAACAGGGAGCGTTGCTGATTCAACAACACTTCGGCGGTGTTTCAGATCTTCAAATTTTCCCTTATCATAATCTGGATGATCTTCGTCTCCCAATGCCCTACTAAATTCATGAATTCTCGCTGATTCAATACACCCAAGAGCGTGATGCTTGCATTTCTCAAAGCGGGCATGGAGCGCAGACCCTCGCGTCAAATCGATTTCTCCAGACGTCTTTGCATTCCCTTTCAGCACCTCAACGAGCTCAGGCAGCGCCTGAAGAACGCGAAAAGACTTTCCGCCCCCCAAGACAATCGGGAAAGCAGAAAAATTGACAGCCATTGCAAACACGTCGACAAGCGTTCCCGGCATGCTCGCCGTGTGTCCAGGAGATCCTCTTCCTCCAAAGGGATGGCATGCGCAAGATGTCAAAGCACAGTTCCACTTATTTAGATAAATTCTTGTAATCTGAAGACCGGGGGTTGTCAGATAAAGGATCGGCATGTTGATCGGCCTTTCATGGTATGGATTGCGCGTTTTTGAGTTATGACTTCTCTTCTAGCGCATCTAATTTCACATATCAATACACAAAATATGTCTATTTTTTCGTGGCGGGAAAGGTCATTGACATTTGAACGCGTTTTCTTTCAATTAACACCCAGACGATGTCGTCATCCCGGCGAAAGCCGGGATCCAGTTATGCAATTATATGAACGCGGAGATCCGGAGGTTCGGAGGGGATCTCCGCTTCTCCGGATCTCCGCGTAAAAGAACAAAAAGCATTTACTCTGGATCCCGGCTTTCGCCGGGATGACAAGGGTGTAAAACTGATAAACGAACAGACAAAAAAATATGTGCGCACAGAAGATCTACAAGCCCCGTCCCGTCAGCGGTTTTCCCGAATGGCTCCCCGAAGTTCGGAAGATCGAGCTTCAGTGGTTCGATCATATCCGCCGGATTTTTGAGTCCTACGGTTACTGCTCGATCGAAACGCCGTCGGTCGAGGAACTGAATGTCGTTCACGCCAAGGGCGCGGATGTCGACAAGGAAATCTACGTGCTGGAACGGTTGCAGGCCGACCCGGAAGACACGAAAGAGGCGCGGCTGGCGCTGCGATTCGATCAGACCGTGCCGCTGGCGCGCTATACGGCGCTCCACTTCAATGACCTGATCTTCCCGTTCAAGCGCTATCAGATGCAGCGCGCGTGGCGCGGCGAACGTCCGCAGGCCGGACGCTTCCGCGAGTTCTATCAGTGCGATATCGACGTGATCAATGTCGATCACCTCCCGCTCTCGTTCGATGCCGAGATGCCCGCCGTGATCTGGGAAGTGCTCTCCTCCCTGCCCGGCATGGAGCACGAACGGATTCAGCTTCGGATCAGCAACCGGAAAGTCCTCATGGGCGCGTGCAGGGCGCTTGGCATTGAAAATCATGCCCCTGTTTTGCGATGGATAGACAAGCTTGACAAGATCGGCGCGGATTCGGTCATCGACGGCCTCAGGGAAGACGGTCTGACGGGCGAACAGATTTCCGGCTTGCAGGGCGTTTATACGCGGACTGTTCCGCTTTGGGATCCGTCCGCTCTGAAGGCCGGATTTGATGCCTTGCGCAATCCGCCGTTTCCGCCGGATCCCGGCTATACTGAAGGACTGGAAGAGTTACGGTTTGTTGCGGATGCGCTGGCCCACCTGCCGGAAGGCGCGGCGGCAATTGATCTCTCCATCGTGCGCGGGCTCGATTACTATACGGGGACGGTGTATGAGACTGTCTTTGTGGAAGATCCTAATTACGGGTCGATCTGTTCGGGCGGGCGCTATGACGATCTCGCCGGGAGCTATATCAACAAGCACCTGCCGGGTGTCGGGATTTCCATTGGCTTTTCGCGCCTGTTCGACCGGCTGCGCACGCAGGGCAATCTCCCGCTTTGCGGAGCGGGCCCGGCCGATATTCTCATGGTTCTCCCCGCCGAAGAGCGCCGCGCCGTTGCGGCGGAGACTGCGCGCGCATTGCGCGCGCGCGGGTATAACGTGGAGCTGTACCACGCCCCGCAGAAGCTCAAGAAACAGCTCTCCTACGCCGAGCGCAAAGGAATCCCATTCGTCTGGTTCCCGCCTTTCGAAGACGGCCAGAGCCACGAGGTCAAAAATATGGAGACCGGGAAACAGACTCCTGCGGACCCGGAGGCGTGGGAACGACAGGGAGAATAAAGATGCCCCCGCCGCAAAAGCGACGAGGGCAGAACTTTGCGGAGTTAAAACTCCTTATCATAACAACGCTTCCGACACGGCCATGATATGCTGAAATCAGCTTGCAAAATCTTTGTGGGTGTTGTCAAGTGCGACAATACACTTATAGGTAGGCCACTCTCATGCCATATAATCTTGGGATTGATATTGGAATTGCTTCCATCGGTTTTGGCGGCGTTGATTTGGAAAAGAAAAAAATTCTGTTCTGCGGAGCGCATATCTTTGAAGCCGCAGAAAACCCGAAAGACGGTGCGTCTCTTGCGGCGCCCCGCCGGGAAAAGCGCGGGCAGCGCCGCGTGATCGCGCGCAGGCGGACCCGAAAGCAAGCTGTTCGTCGCCTTCTGGCACAGCACGGATTAAAAGACATTGCAGCGATTGACGCGAGCACAGAAAAGGCGATGCCTGATGTCTGGGATCTGCGCAAAGTCGCGCTCGAACGCGCTTTAACGGACGCAGAGTTTGCGCGAGTGCTCTTTCATATTGCCCGCCACAGGGGCTTTCAGTCCAATCGCAAGGGCGGCGAGCCGAATGATACGGACGGGAAAAAGGCGCTTGAAGGGGCAAAGCAACTTGAAGAAAAAATGGCGATATCCGGATGCGCGACGATCGGGGCTTATCTTTCGACTTTGCCGAAGCGCCGGAATGGAGACGGGCATTATGATTGCTTCGTGACGCGGGATCTTTTGCGGGAAGAAGTGCGCCAAATTTTTCAGGCACAACACGCCTTTGAAAACGGAAAAGCGACGCCTGAGCTTGAATATGCCTATGCGGGGAGTGGCAAGCCGAAAGAACGCAACACCTCTGAGGGCGACGGAATCGCGTTTTTTCAAAGGCCCCTGAAATCTTCCGAAGATCTGGTCGGTCCGTGCGCCTTGATCGAAGGCGAAAAACGCGCGCCGAAACGCGCCTATACGGCGGAACTGTTTCTTCTCTGGAACAAATTGAACAACGCCCGGATCAAAAAGCCCAATGGAGATGAGTCTCCGTTTACGCCCGATCAAAAACATCGCCTTGCGGAACTGGCGCACAAGACGAAAAGCGGTGTGACCTATTCGAAAGTCCGCAAAGAGCTTGGGATCGGAGCTGAGGAGCGCTTTAATATCGGATACCGGAAAATCAAAGCGGAGGATAGCAGTTGGGAGAAGATTCGTGATTCTTCCGAAAAATCCGTATTTCTTCAACTCCCCGGATATCATGCTTTCAAAAGCGCGCTTGAAACCGGTAGCGATTGGGACTGGCAAAAATGGATGGGGGCGGACAGAGACAAGCTCGACGATATCGCGCGTATTCTGTCCTTCCATGAAGACAGGAAAGAGGTTGATGAAATGCTCTCTGCGCATGGCCTTTCGAAGGACCAAAAGGCCGCGCTGTGCAAGATTACAAGTTTCGGGAAGACGATTGATTTATCCCTGAAGGCGATTAATGCCATTTTGCCGGAGATGCAAGACGGATTGCGCTATGATGAGGCCTGCAAGGCGGTCGGCCTCGATCACAGCCGGAAAGAGAGTAAGGGGCTATCTTATCTTCCGCCGTTCGAGGATATCCGCAATCCTGTCGTCAACCGCGCAATGGCTCGCGCCCGGAAAGTCATTAATGCCTGTATCCGTGAATACGGCATGCCGGAGACGATTATTGTGGAACTCGCGCGCGATGTCGGGAAGCCGTTTAAAGACAGAAAGAATCTGGAGCGAGAGCAAAAGAAAAATGAAGCTTATAGGGAAGAGGCGCGCAAGCACGTCGCGGAGATCCTCGGTACAGCGCCGGAGAATGTTTCGGGAACGGATATTTTGAAATACAGGCTCTGGTACAAGGAGCAGCAAAAGATCTGTTTTTATTGTGGTGCGCAGATCACAACGGAGGAATTTCAGGATCCTCTGGCAACCCAGATCGATCATATTATTCCGTATAGCCGGTCATGGGATGATTCCTATATGAACAAGACCGTTTGCCATACGCGCTGTAATCAGGAAAAAGGAAATAAAACGCCTTTCGAATGGCTTGGGAAAACAAATATTTGGAATGGCATAACCTCACTTCTGTCCATGTTGCCCCAAAAGAAAGCTGAGTGGTTCCTGATCGAAAAATTTGAGGATCGCGAGCAAGGCTGGAAAGAGCGGGCTCTGAATGATACGCGCTATATGGCGCGTCTTCTCAAAAATCATCTGGAGCAGAATCTCGATCTTGGTAAAGGAAACCGGGTCCAGACCCGGAACGGTGCTCTGACGGCAAATTTACGAGGGAGCTGGGGTTTTCCCGATAAAAATCGGCGCAATGATCGGCATCATGCAGTTGATGCGCTCGTCCTTGCGTGCTCGACGCAAAGTATGGTCCAGAAATTTTCAAACTGGAATCGCTTTGAATCCTGGAAAAAGAATCCGGCAGAACGTCCCGTTCCGCCCAAACCGTGGGCGCATTTCCGGGAAGATGTTTTGGATGCAGTTCATGGTCCGAAGACGGCCGATGGACAGCGCGAAGGCGGAATTTTTGTCACGCGGATGCCGGTCCGGAAAACCACAGGTCCGGCGCATGAGGAAACAATCCGTAGCGTCCGTCCGTCTCCGGATGGCGGACAGCAGGTCATTCAGCGCGTGAAGCTCTCTTCTCTGAAACCGGCGACGCTTGAAAATCTGGTCGATAAAGAGCGCAATATGCGTCTGTATAACGTCTTGAAAGCACGCTTGGATGCGCATGACGAAAAACCGGACAAGGCTTTCGCGGAGCCTGTCTATATGCCGACGAACGATCCCAACAAGCAAGGGCCGCAGATTCACTCTGTGCGGGTTGTTACCAATGAGAAAAGCGGTGTTCCCATCAATCACGGTCTGGCCAGTAACGGCGATATGGTTCGGGTGGATGTTTTTCGGAAGGATGAAAAATATCATCTTGTCCCGGTTTATGTGCATCACTTTGCGCAGGACCAGATCCCGGATCGTGCCATTGTTGCCTTTAAGGATGAAGACGACTGGACGAAAATGCGTGATGCGGATTTTCTCTTTTCGCTTTGCCGGAATGATTACGTCCGGATTGTCACAAAAAAGGAAACTATTGAGGGATATTATGCCGGAACGCATAGAGGAACGGGGAATATTAATGTGAAGACACATGATAATGATCCATCTTTTGGTAAAGCTGGAGTCAAAGAAGGGATCGGTGTTAAGACTGCGTTAGCTTTTGAAAAGTATTCTGTGAATATCTTTGGGGATAAGCGCAGAATAGAGAAAGAACAAAGACGTGGCCTGGCGGAGTGTGATGATCCAGAATCCAGCGAGACTGACCCTCGAGAGGAGGCAGTTGCGACTGGAGAATGAGGCCGGGGAGCATACCCTTCCCCTTGAAGATATTACGGCGCTCATTCTGGAATCGCCGCAGATCACCCTGACCTCTGCCTTGTTGTCGGCCTGTCAGACACAGGGGATTGTTGTCATGACGTGTGATCCGACGCATACGCCAAATGGTCTTATGCTCCCCTTTGCGCACCATTCTCGCCAGAGTAAGGTCGCGCATCTCCAGTTCTCCTGGACGGATTCTCTGCGGGATCGCATTTGGAAACTGGTTGTTCAGAGAAAAATCAAAGGGCAGGCCGACTGTCTCGCGCTGTGCCGGGGAGAAGAAAGTGCCAAACGTCTCTATGCCCTCATCGATCGGGTCGAAGCGGGAGACAGAAAAAACACGGAGGCGCAGGCGGCGCGCGAATACTGGCAAAAACTGATGGGACCTGATTTTCGTCGGGGTGGTCTCTGTATTCTCAATGCCGCTCTGAATTATGGTTACGCTGTGATGCGCGCCTATGTTGCTCGCGCGCAAGTGGCGTACGGTCTTCTTCCGACATTCGGTCTGCATCACAACAGCGAGCTGAATGCGTTTAATTTAACCGATGATCTTCTTGAGCTGTTCCGGCCTTATATTGATCTCGAGGTTTTTCGAATGCGGGAGAAGGAGCTCTTTTCCGATTCGAATTCCGATTCCCTGACGAGAGAGGCGCGGCAACACCTCGCCGATATTCCCAACAATCAGTGCCGGATTGACGGGCAAATCCACACGCTTTCAAACGCTTGCGAAAAAGTTGCGGCCGGGCTTGTCAGTGCCATAGAAAAGCGGAGCCCGCCCCTCATGCCTCTCCCGGATATGGACCTCCCCTCATGAGCGCGTCAAAGGATCGGTTTATGTGGTTATTTGTTTTTTTTGATCTTCCTGTCGGCACAAAAACCGATCGCCGGGCCGCGACGCGGTTTCGGAATTTTCTTCTCAAAGACGGGTATATGATGCTACAGTTTTCCGTATACGCACGCATCTGCAACGGTCAGGATCGTGTGACGAAACATCTGCAGCGCCTGAAAAGTCAGATTCCGCAATCGGGGAGTGTCCGGGCGATGCAGATCACGGATAAACAATATGAGAGGATGTCGATTCTTGTCGGCGAAAAGAAAAACAACGAAAAAACAAAGGCCGAGCAACTCGTTCTGTTCTGAGTTTACCCGGCCTTTATTCATATCTGTCAGTGCGTTACCTTGGTATCTAGCATATCATAGCCGTGTCGGAAGGGAAGCTATGACTTCAACAAATGGCGCTTTCTGCTCCTCGCTAGCATATCATAGCCGTGTCGGAAGGGAAGCTATGACCACACACGCAGCCAGTTGTCGCGGATTCCGAGCATATCATAGCCGTGTCGGAAGGGAAGCTATGACGGCGCATATGTGGTGCCGTCTGTTTTTTCAAGCATATCATAGCCGTGTCGGAAGGGAAGCTATGACTCATCCGGATATCGAGATCACAGATCTTGAAGCATATCATAGCCGTGTCGGAAGGGAAGCTATGACTCAGCCGCTTCGTTCTTGTACCTCAAATCGAGCATATCATAGCCGTGTCGGAAGGGAAGCTATGACACTGCGCTTGATGTGATAACAAACCCTTCTAGCATATCATAGCCGTGTCGGAAGGGAAGCTATGACAGGGGCGGGCGGCATGTGATCGGTATGTGGAGCATATCATAGCCGTGTCGGAAGGGAAGCTATGACCGACGTCCTCTCTCCTACGAGCCAGCACGGGAGCATATCATAGCCGTGTCGGAAGGGAAGCTATGACTTACGCGGCACATATCATCAATCCCCTGAAAGCATATCATAGCCGTGTCGGAAGGGAAGCTATGACATTGGAGTAACGCAGGGATGTTGTTTTATCAGCATATCATAGCCGTGTCGGAAGGGAAGCTATGACGATGCACGGCATACAGCCGACACGACCCATAGCATATCATAGCCGTGTCGGAAGGGAAGCTATGACACCCGATCAGAAGAGGCGCATCTGGCGTTTAGCATATCATAGCCGTGTCGGAAGGGAAGCTATGACCGCTCACAGATGACGGGAAATTCACGCAAGAGCATATCATAGCCGTGTCGGAAGGGAAGCTATGACGGAGGGCGCCAGCAGCATTAAATATCCGCTAGCATATCATAGCCGTGTCGGAAGGGAAGCTATGACCAGACCGGGAACAACTTGACCGGGCTGCTTAGCATATCATAGCCGTGTCGGAAGGGAAGCTATGACGAAACCATCCGCCGCGAGCGAATGACACCGAGCATATCATAGCCGTGTCGGAAGGGAAGCTATGACTCAATCTTTCCGAAGAGGATAAGCCGTATGAGCATATCATAGCCGTGTCGGAAGGGAAGCTATGACTTATCTATTTCACTTAATAAAGAATTCTTTAGCATATCATAGCCGTGTCGGAAGGGAAGCTATGACGCCGCACCGGCCGCAGCAGCGCCTCTGTGGAGCATATCATAGCCGTGTCGGAAGGGAAGCTATGACTTGGGGTCGTCGGGCTTCCTCCAACCACCTAGCATATCATAGCCGTGTCGGAAGGGAAGCTATGACTGCATGGCCTCCAGGGCAATTGCATGTGAACCTCCATGGGCCAAAGCCTATGGTATCACTCTAACTCAAGCTTCGCTTGTCCGGACTCGTTAGTCCGGACGCACTCCATCCACGGGGCAAGCCCCTTGGTTTTTACGTGCCTATAAAA
>JANQFU010000025.1 GCA_028277665.1 Alphaproteobacteria bacterium
AGCGTAAAAACACGAAGAAAATCAGCAGGCTGGGATGTTTCTATCCTCTTGAGCATCCTGAAAATTAAACCGCGTTAACCATGGATTCCGAGCCGTGATGTCCTCTGTTTGTTTTTTAGAGTGAAGATCTCTTTTCATATACCCGCAATCATCATATGTCAATACTTCGTCAGAGCATTCACGGCAAAGAATTCGGGTTAATTTTCTCCATCCGTTATTGCGAGGAGGCAAAGCCGACGTGGCAATCCAGCCGCTGAGCTAGCCATGGGGGCATTTTCTGGCCAAAGTTCTGGATTGCCACACTCCCGTTGGTCGTTCGCAATGACAAAAAAACCGGATCGATCAGGGGGGCGTTAACCCGGATTCGTAGCCGTGTCAGAGCATTTCCCGGCTTGAGGGATTGGGGGCTGCGTGCTATGACCTAATCTTTAAAAAGCGAGAATAAGAACGAGAACGAGAACAAGAGAAGAAGAAGTGTAGCGATGTCACGATACAATATCCGGGAGACCGAGGCGAAATGGCAGGCGCGGTGGGAAGAGTCCGCCGCGTTCCGGGCAACGGAAGATGAAAACCGGGAAAAATTCTACGTCCTTGAGATGTTTCCCTATCCGTCGGGCCGGATCCATGTCGGGCATGTGCGCAACTATACGCTCGGCGACGTTGTCGCGCGGTACCGCAGCGCCTGCGGATACAACGTCATTCACCCGATGGGCTGGGATGCGTTCGGCCTGCCGGCGGAAAATGCGGCACTGGGGCGGAACGCGCACCCGAAAGACTGGACGCTTTCGAATATCGACGTTATGCGCGGCCAGCTCCAGACCATGGGTCTGTCGATCGACTGGGACCGCGAAGTCGCAACCTGCGTTCCGGAATACTACAAACACGAACAGAAAATCTTTCTGGACTTCCTGAAAAAAGGGCTCGCCTACCGGAAAGAGTCGATGGTCAACTGGGACCCGGTCGAAAACACGGTTCTGGCGAACGAGCAGGTTGTGGACGGAAAAGGCTGGCGGTCCGGCGCACCGGTCGAGCGGCGCAAGCTGAACCAGTGGTTCCTGAAAATCACGGCCTATGCCGATGAGTTGCTGGACGGAATCAAGGAGCTTGACCGCTGGCCGGAAAAAGTCCGGATCATGCAGGAAAACTGGATCGGCCGCTCCGAAGGGGTCAATGTCCGCTTTGATATCGTGGGCAAGGATGCCGACATCGCGTTTTTCTCGACGCGGCCAGATACGTTGTTCGGGGCGAGCTTCGTCGTGATTGCGCCGGATCATCCGATGGCCGGAGAGCTTGGCGGGAACAAGCCCGGCTTTGCAGAGTTCATCAAGGATTGCCAGTCTGTCGGAACATCCGAGGAAGCGATTGCCCGGGCCGAGAAGAAAGGCTTTGATACGGGCTGGACGGTTAAGCACCCGTTTGAGGATCGGGAAATGCCGGTCTTTATCGGGAATTTCGTTCTGATGGATTATGGGACCGGGGCCGTCTTCGGCTGTCCGGCGCACGATCAGCGCGACCTCGATTTTGCGCGGAAATACGGCCTGTCCGTCAAGCCGGTCGTCCTGCCGCCCGGAGAAGATCCGGAAACATTCGAGATCGGCGACGAAGCCTATGAAACCAAGACCGGCGTACATTACCAATCCGAATTCATGAACGGTATGGCGGTTCCGGACGCGATTCAGGCCGCCATTGCGAAAATCGAATCCCTCGGCAAAGGACACCGCGTCATTCAATACCGCCTGCGGGACTGGGGGATTTCACGGCAACGTTACTGGGGATGTCCGATCCCGGTCATTCACTGCCCGCATTGCGGGACGGTCCCCGTCCCGGAAGATCAGCTTCCGGTCGAATTGCCCTATGACGTAACCTTCGACGCGCCCGGCAACCCGATTGCCCGCCATCCGCAGTGGAAGCACTGTAAATGTCCGGAATGCGGCGCAGACGCAGAACGCGAAACGGATACGATGGATACGTTTATGGACTCAAGCTGGTACTTCCTGCGCTATTGCGATGCGCAAAACCCGGATCTCCCGTTCGATCCTCAAAAAGCCGCATACTGGATGACCGTCGATCAATATATCGGCGGCGTCGAGCACGCCGTGCTGCACCTGCTGTACTCGCGCTTTTTCACGCGGGCTCTGCGGGATTGCGGATATGTCGGGTTCGGCGAACCTTTCGCGGGTCTGTTCACACAAGGCATGGTCACACACCAGACCTTCAAGGACAAAAACGGACAATGGATTTTCCCGACCGAGGTCCGGATGGACGGCGAAACGGCCGTCCACGCGGAGGACGGATCGCCCGTCACCGTCGGCCGGATCGAGAAAATGTCCAAATCAAAGAAAAACGTCATTGATCCGGAAAACATCATCGAGACCTACGGCGCAGACGCCGTGCGTCTGTTTATCCTGTCTGACTCCCCGCCGGAGCGGGATCTCGAATGGACCGAAGCCGGAATCGAAGGCGCGTGGCGTTACGTGAACCGGTTGCATAAGCTGGTCACGGATCTTGTCTCCGACCTGCCCGCACCCGGAACGCCGGAGCCGAAATCCTTCGAGGACAACGCGGAAAGCCTGCGCCGCGCCGCGCATCAGGCCGTTGCGGAAATCGGCACACGGATCGAAGACTTCCACATGAACAAGGCCGTGGCAAAAATCCGCGAGCTGTCCAACGCCATTGCCGCGTTTACGCCCAGAACGGACGCCGGCGGGTGGGCCTTGCGCGAAGCGACGGAGATTCTTATCCAGATCATGAACCCGATTATGCCGCATTTGTCGGAAGAGCTCTGGTCGACGCTCGGCCACGCGGACATGCTCGTCCGAACGCCCTGGCCGAAAGCCGATCCGGCCCTCCTTCAGGACGACAGCGTCACCATAGGCGTTCAGGTCAACGGCAAGGTGCGGGCGACGATCACTCTGCCCAAAACCGCCGGAAAAGACGACGCGGAAAAAGCGGCGCTGGCCGAACCGGGCGTGCAAAGATCTATCGAGGGCAAGACCGTACGCAAAGTCATCGTGGTGCCGGGGCGGATTGTGAATGTCGTTGTGGGATAAACGCGGAATCCGGGTTCTTGTTGCTTTGGCCGTCATTTTGCCGGTCATCATGGGTTTTGTCGTTCATTTTGCTCTGGAAGAGCGGGCGGGGGCGATGGGTCTTCAGGGGCCGGAGCTGACCGGAACGGCGGCAGCGCGGGTCTTTGTCTTTGAGGCGCTGGACTCCCTGCCGGATCTTTCAAACCATTTTCTCTATAGCTTCGATACACAGCGCTTTTTGTTTCGCGGCGACGGCAACCGGCCCCTTTATCTTCTGGATTTTTCACAAGCACTCGAAAACGGCGGGCCGGAGGTCACAGACCTGCGCTTTGCCGAGGATACGACCTACAGGGATGTTGACGGCGGACCGTATCTTCCGCTTTCAATGACAACGCCGGTTATTTTCGATCTGGATCCGGAACGTCTTGTCGCGCAGTCGTTTCCTCTCGTTCTTCCCCAGCCGCACGGCGCGTTTCAGATTGCGGTCGATCTTGAAGAAATTCGTGCCGGATCGAAGGTCAACTGGCATCTCGGCCGGTCGTTGATGGAAAATCTGAACGACAAGGTCTATGACGGCATGGGACGGCTCCATTTGTTCGTTCGCCCTGAAAAGAGCGTTAGAGGCGCGACATCACCGTATGAGTGGATATATGGCTATGTGCATCAGCCGCCGCCTTTATTCATGGCCTGGACCCCGGATGCACGGTATGCCGTTCTCGGCTTTGATTCATCCCGCGTTTTGTTTGTCGGACCGTTCCGAAGCGCTGTAAATCCTGCCGACCTGAAAGCCGAGATGACCGAGCGGATTTCTGAGAAATATGAGCGGATTCAAAGCCGTTTGTTTCGGGAAGGAAAAATAACTGCGGCAGAACGGTACGGATCCGTATATGAAAGCGCGCGCAATCGGGCGCTTTCCTGTGTTTATGATTTTTTGAATGATTCGATCTATCCTGCGCAAATTATGTCTTTTGAAATTCAAAAACCCGAAGATGTGACTCATGTCAGAATCAAGGGCGTAGACGCCGGTTACCGGTTTCTTTTCACGTTCACGGTACCCAGAGGGGATAAGGATGATATGCGGGAGGGGCGAATCCGGATTATCCAGCCGCTGGAGGACCTCCCGGCGGAGCAGGTGAATACCTTTATTCGCTACTTCCGGCAGGCCAATATGAATATTGACGGAAAAGCAACGGTTCTGGATTGCCTCTGAAGCGGGCGCATTGTACGCTTTCTCCATGATGATAATAAAGACAGCGATGAGAGACATTCACAAAGGTAAAGCTGTACGCGCGGCTCTTTTTGCCGCGGTTTTGGTTTTGCTCCTGTCGGCCTGCGGTTTTCGCCCGATGTATGGAGATCTGGCCGCGGATTCTGCGGGTTCTACCGTGATGTATGACGCTTTTTCGCAGGTCGCGGTCGGAAATATTCCGGACCGGGAAGGCCAGTATCTGCGCAATCTGCTTTTGGATCGGCTCTATGTTTCGGGCACGCCCGCCGCTCCGGCCTATAAATTAAGCGTCGGACGAATCCGGGAACGGCTCCGGGATCTCGATATCACGAAAAGCGCCGATGCAACGCGCGGTCAGCTTATCCTGAGAAGCCGGATTACGCTCGTTGATACGCAAAGCGGAGAGACGGTTCTGGATCGCGATCTTCGCGCCGTGACGAGTTACAACATTCTCTCCTCGCAATTCACAACCCGGGTCTCGGAAGAAAATGCCCGCAAGAACGCGCTTGCCGATCTCGCGCGGCAGATTGAGACTCAGCTCTCTCTCTATTTCCAAAGAGACCGCAAGGATGCGGACCGATGAAACTCAGCAATGCGCGCCAGATTGATGCGTTTATCAAATCCATACCGGCCGAGATCCGGGCGGTTCTGATTTACGGGCCGGACAGGGGCCTGATGCGCGAACGCGCCCGGCTGATCGGCGGGCAAATTGTTGCCGATCTGAACGATCCGTTTAATGTCTCCGTTCTGAACGGCGACGATCTGAAAGAGATGCCGGGAGCTTTATCCGACGAAGCCAACGCGGTCTCGATGATGGGCGGCAGGCGGCTCGTGCGGATTGAGAATGCCGGGGATACGGTTACGGTTGCGCTGAAGCCCTATCTGGACGATCCGAACCCGGAGGCCCTTCTGATTATAGAAGGCGGCGAACTCGGTCCGAGATCTTCGCTGCGCCAGCTTGCCGAAAAGACTGCCGCGATGGCGGCTATTCCGTGTTATGTCGATGCGCCGGAAAGTCTAGGTGCGCTGATCCGCGCCCATCTCGAAGAACACGGGATCCGCGTCTCGCGGGATGCGCTGACCTGGCTGTCTCAGGCTTTGGCCGGAGATCGCCAGCGGATCCGCGGCGAACTGGACAAGCTCGTGACCTATATGGGCGAGGCCAAACAGGTTGAGCTTGAAGATGCCTGTGCCTGTTGCGGCGATGCGGGTGTGCTTTCGATGGACGATCTTGCGTTCAGTACCGGCGGCGGCCGGCCGGAGCAGGCCATCCGGACGTTTACTGCGCTTCTGGCTGAAGGCATGCCCGTGATCGCCGTTCTGCGAACGCTTCAGAATCACTTTCGCCGCCTGCATCATGCGCAAACTCTGGCCGCGCGCGAATCCGACATGCGCAAGGTCATGAATATGGTCGTCCCGCCCGTTTTCTTCAAACAGCAGGACGCCTTTCAGGCGCAGATGCGTTTATGGCGCGGCGACGAGCTTCTCGATATTCTCGGGCGGCTCGCGGATCTTGAGGCGCGGTGCAAACAAACCGGCACGCCGGATGAAACCCTGACCGCACAGATGATCCTGTCGATCAGTGCCCGCCGCGCGGGGGCCGGGAGGACTGCCCGGCGGTAGCTAAGGTTGGAGTTGTTGAGGCGGTGGATCCAAATCTCGGTCTGGCAGAGCCGGAAATGTAGGGGCTTCGCCTGGCTGAAGGCCCAGAATCACACAATGGGTTCCGGCCTGAGCCGGTCTTTCCGCCCCCCCTTCCATGCCGATTCTGGCTCCCGGGCCGATCTCGGCGGGCGTAACAATCTTGTATCCTTGTTTTTCCAGTTCCGTTCTTGCGTCTTCTCCCGGATCTCCGCTCATCAAGAGCGTGCTTCCAATAATTGTTAAATTCGTCGCGAGATTATCGGGAACTTCGATGATGGTATCTTCCCCGACTTTTTCAACCAGATCATGATAGCTTTCTTCTGTGAGTCCGCCGCTGTAAAGAACTTCACCTCCCGGTAAGAAACGCAAAAATGTATCAACATGGTAATTATAAACTTCTTGACCCGGGAGTTCTTGCCATTCTGAGACCGAATCCAGTTTTAGGACATCATATCCTGTTCTTTCTTTTATAATGTCCATTGCATCTTGCTCGAACATTCCGCCGACCACGATTAACTTATGATGGTCGCTGTAGGTAAAATCTCCGCCGTCCCCCTTTCCAGGAACAGGAACGATCTCGTATCCGCGTGATACAAGTTCTGCTTTAACTAGATCTGTTGTTGATTCATAGTAACGGCCTGATTGAGGTATAAATGCGACCTTCCCTGCAGGAAAAACGGCCAGCGGATCTTGTGTATAGTGATCTATGTCTCTTGGATTAAAATAGTTATAGTCTGGGTCATTTAATAATGTAATTTCTCCTCCTAGAGCTTCCACTGTGGCAACTATAGTTTTCCATTGTTCCATGTCCGCGTAATTTTGTCCCGGATAGATTGCAAGAAACTGTGGCGGATTATCTTCGTTTAGAGGCACCGTCCTATAATCGGTTAGGCTATCTTTAAGATAATCCGCGGATGTTCTATCTTCAAGTTGTCGTGCTCTATGATTTTCAGCGTTCTTAAAAATAGCATTATTTTGAACGCGGTTTTTCATTTCTTCCAGTGAGGGAATGCCGGAAGAGGCGATGTTTTCAAAATATTCAAATGTTGCATCCGGAGGAATATCCTCCATGCTATGATAGTGTTGGGCAATAGCAAGGCTCAAAGCGATGTCATCGTCTAAGTGTCCGTCCGAAAACAAGTTGATTCAAAGGAATCGGTTGTGATTCACTTGTAGGTAGCCATGAAGGAGGGGCTGCTGATGTGGACTGCCGAGAACC
>JANQFU010000087.1 GCA_028277665.1 Alphaproteobacteria bacterium
AAACAAACTGCGGATGAAAAAATACGACCCGTGGGCGGTGAACCCCGAAACCGGGAAAAAAGGCATGCATGTCTGGTTCGCGGAGAAGAAAATGCCGCCTTCCAAAAAATAGGCATAACGCCCACAATAAAACGCAAAAAGCACCCAATTGGGTGCTTTTTTATTTTTCACGTGGAGTCCGCCACCAAAAATCTGGATCTCCAAGTTCATATATAACCTCAGCTATGGATAAGAAGCAGCATAAATCATTATAAATCAACGTCATCCCGGCGAAAGCCGGGATCCAGAGTCAGAGTCTCTTTAAACTACAGAGCTCACAGAGAATGCGCCGAGAGCGCAGAGGCAACGAGCCTCTCTCTGTGATCTCTGCGGCTTCCCTGCGGTCTCTGTAGCAAAAAATCTGGATCCCGGCTTTCGCCCACTACTCCACTACTGTCCAGGAAAAGGTTAATTTCCCAAAAACTCGCAACCCCGGACAAGCAAAAACTCCGCATAAGCGGAGGTTTTGCGCAGAACCGGGGTCTCAAAACAAGAGATCCCGGATATCAAGTCTCGCCAAATGAAAACCTTTCGGTTTTCAAGGCTCGTCTAGATTCCGGGATTGCGTGTTAATTTTTTCCCGGACATAGCGCGCGATCACCGGGATGATAGAGAGGGTTATTTTTTCTTCTTTGCCGGGGTCTTTTTCTTGGTTGGCGCTTTCTTCTTCGCGGCTCCGCCGCCCGCGGCTTCTTTTTTGGCGGCGCGTTCGGCCGCCGTGGCCAGAACGTCCACGGCCCGGTTGAGCCCGACCGTCAGAACGTCGTCATCTTTGGGCAGGGAGGTAAACTTGCCCTGATGCTTGAGATACGGCCCGAAACGCCCGATCCCGGCCTGAATCAGATCCCCGGTCTCCGGGTGCGGACCAACATCGCGGGGCAGGGCGAGAAGCCGTAATGCAACGGCCAGATCGACCTGCGCGGGCGACGTGCCGCGCGGCAATCCCTGACGCTTGGGCTTGTCTTTTTGCTTGTCCTTGCTCTCTGGCGGCGGGTCAATCTGGACGTACGGTCCGTAAGGTCCCTTGCGCAAAGAGACCGTCCGCCCGGTCCCGGGATCCGTGCCGAGCTCGACCGGCCCGGAATCGAGCGTCGATACCGCCGTTTTTCCATCCCCGGAATCTTCGCCGTCCTCGCCGCTGTCCTGCACGACGAGCGGGCGGGTATATCGGCATTCCGGATAGCCGGAGCACCCGATAAACGCCCCGTATTTACCGAGCTTCAACGAAAGTCGCCCATCCCCGCAGGCCGGGCAGACCCGGGGATCTTTCCCGTCTTCGCCCTGCGGGAAAAAGTGCGGCCCGAGCTCCCGGTCGAGATCGTCGATCACCTGCGTAATCGTCAGGTTCTTCGTCTCGGAAACGGCCTTGAAGAAATCGACCCAGAACAGGCGCAGGGCTTCTTTCCAGAACACATGTCCGGCCGCAATCGCATCCAGCTCTTCTTCCAGATTGGCGGTAAAATCGTAATCGACATAGCGCGGGAAGAACTGGACGAGAAACGCCGTCACGATTCGCCCCCGGTCCTCGGGCATGAAACGCCGCCGGTCCATCGTCACATAATTCCGGTCGCGCAGAACCTGAAGGATGGAGGCATAAGTCGACGGACGCCCGATCCCCAACTCTTCCAGACGCTTGACGAGAGAGGCTTCGGAAAAACGTGGAGGCGGCTGTGTAAAGTGCTGATCCTGAAGGACGTCTATCAGTTTCAGGGCCTCGGCTTCATGCATCGGCGGCAAGCGGCGGTCCTTGTCGTCATCGCCCTTGCTGTCATCCTGATCCTCCTCGTAAAGGGTCATATACCCATCAAAAAGGACGTAAGACCCATTTGCGCGAAGAATAACGTCATCCGTTCCGTCCGAGATATCGACGCTCATCTGGTTCAGGACGGCACTTTCCATCTGGGACGCCATTGTCCGCTTCCAGATCAACTCATAGAGTTTGGCCTGTTTTTCATCCAGGGCGCGGCGCATATCCTGCGGCCGCCGGGAGAGATCCGTCGGGCGAATCGCTTCGTGGGCTTCCTGTGCGTTCTTGGCCTTTGATTTATACAGGCGCGGGCTGGCGGGCAGGTAGTCGTTCCCGTACACTTCCGGAATAATCCGGCGGCATTGCGCCACGGCATCCCCGGAGAGTGTCGTCCCGTCCGTTCGCATATAGGTGATCAAGCCGACGGTCTCGCCGTCGATCTCGATCCCTTCATAAAGCTGCTGCGCGAGCCGCATCGTCTGGGATGCCGACAGGCCGAGCTTCCGCGAGGCTTCCTGCTGAAGCGTCGAGGTAATAAATGGCGGCGAGGGGTTCTTGCGGGTCTGCTTCTGCTCGATCTTCTGGACGGACAGGGCCTTGTTCCGGATCCGTGCCGCCGCCGCATTGGCCTCGGCTTCCGAGTGAATATCGAGTCGGTCGAGCTTGTTCCCCGCCAGATGCGTCAGGCGCGCGCTAAACGGCGCGCCTTCGGAGGTATGAAGATGGGCCTCGATGCTCCAGTATTCCTGCGCTACGAATTTTTCGATCTCGGCTTCCCGCTCACAGATCAGGCGCAGGGCGACAGACTGGACCCGCCCCGCGGAGCGCGAGCCCGGGAGCTTGCGCCAGAGCACGGGCGACAGATTGAACCCGACCAGATAATCCAGAGCCCGCCGGGCGAGATAGGCTTCCACGAGATGCGCATCAAGATCGCGCGCTTGCTTGAAAGCCTCCTGCACGGCTTTCTTGGTGATCTCGTTGAACGTAACCCGGTAAAGCTGGATTTTTTCAGTAATTTTTTTCTCTTTCAGGATCTCCTGAATATGCCATGAAATGGCTTCTCCCTCGCGATCAGGGTCAGTTGCGAGCCATACGGCGTTTGCTTTTCTTGCAGCTTTTGCAATCTCATCGACATGTTTCCTGGATCGATCTCCAAGCTGCCAGCGCATCGCGAAGTCATCGTCCGGCAGGACCGATCCGTCCTTCGGCGGCAGATCCCGCACATGGCCGTATGAGGCCAGCACGTGATAATCCGCGCCCAGATATTTATTAATCGTCTTGGCTTTGGCCGGCGATTCAACGATGACAAGATTTTGTGCGCTCATTCGGAGTCCCCGCTTCTCTGTGCGCCGAGCAACCCGACCCGGTTGCCGGGATGTCTGACAATTGCCCCTGAAAGTTCAAGCTCGACGAGCAGGGGCTGCAATTCAGCTATAGTCAATTGACACGCGCGAGCGAGTTCGTCAACAGCTACCGGCGTCATTGTGAGTTTTTCCATGACATCCTCAGCCGAGGACCGGCGCGCGGGCGCGCGGGCGGGCTCTTCGGCAGGCGGCGTATCTTCGTCCTCAAAAAGCGCGGCGGCGAGGCTGTCCTCGCTCTCGTCGTCGATCACATAAGGCGCGGGCCGCAGGACGGAATCGAGCAGCCGCCCGCTCTCGAATCGCGCGAGATAGTCAAGCACGTCCTCGGCATCCCGGATCAGGATCGCGCCGTCCCGGATCAGGTGATTGGGCCCCTGTGCCCGTGGATCGGCAGGAAAACCGGGCACGGCGAAGACGTCGCGCCCCTGTTCTGCGGCCAGCCGCGCTGTGATCAGGGATCCCGAGCGCAAAGACGCCTCGACAACGATAATCCCCGAACACAGGCCCGAGACGATCCGGTTCCGGCGCGGGAAGCTCCGCGCAAACGGAACCTGCCCGAGCGGAGATTCGGCGACGATGAGCCCCCGCGTGCGAATGTCGTCATAGAGCGCGGCATTCTCGGGCGGATAAATATGGTCGATCCCGCCCGCGACAACGGCAATCGTGCCCTGCTTCAGGGCTCCCTGATGCGCGGCGGTATCAATGCCCCGGGCAAGGCCGGAGACGATGACCTGTCCGCCGCTCTCTCCGAGATCCGTCGCAAGTTTTGCGGCAAAACGCCGCCCGTTCAGCGAGGCATTCCGGGCGCCGACAATCCCCAGACACGGGCGTGAGAACAAGGCGGGATCGCCAAGAACGCTCAACACCGGCGGCGCATCGTCGATTGCGGCGAGGGACAGGGGGTAGGTCGGCTCGCAGGCGCAGATCATCCGCCCGCCGAGTTTCTCAAGCGCGGAGATTTCCCGCTCGAGCACTCCCGGGGCGGGCATGCGCGGAGCCGTCTTGCGTCCGCGCTTGCGGGCAAGCTCCGGCAGGGCGTCAAGCGCCGCCCGCGCCGTCCCGTAAAAGGAGAGCATGCGATGGAATGTCAGCGCGCCGATCCCTTCCGCCCGGGACAGGCGCAACCAGTCCAGCCTGTCCTGTGTGCCGAAAGATTCCATTCAGGCCGACCCACCCGCATGTTCGGGGGAAGAGGCGGTCTGCTCTTCCTCTTTCTCTTTTTTGCTGTGGTCTCCGATCCGGGGCTCGCAATGGCGGAGCAGGCGATCGATATTCGCCTTGTGCCGGATCCAAACAAATGCGGCGATCAGGCCACAGACGAGAGATACGGCAGGCTCGTGATAAAAGATATACGCCGCCGCCGGCGCGGAAAGGACGGCAACCAGCGCAGCCAGAGAGGAATAGCGAAACAGAACGGCCATAAAAAGCCAGATCAGACAAGCCGTGACGCCGACGAGCGGGCGCGTCGCCAGAAAGACGCCCAGCGTCGTGGCGACGCCTTTCCCGCCCTTGAATTTAAGCCAGAGGGGAAACGTATGGCCGAGGATGCTCGCAACGGCGGCAACCAGCGCGGCATCGTCCCCGAACAGCCAGCGGGCGAGCAGAACAGCTCCTGCGCCTTTCCCGCTATCCAGAAGCAAAGTCAAAAGGGCAAGACCCTTGTTCCCGGTCCGCAGGACGTTGGTCACGCCGATATTCCCGGAGCCGATTTTGCGAATATCGCCATAGCCGAAAATCCCGCACAGAACGAGCCCGAACGGCACGGAGCCGAGAAGATAACCGCCCGCGGCGGCAAAAAGGATGTCAGTCATATCTATTCTCCCGTGAACGGACGCCGGACTTTGGGATATGCGCCGGGCCGGGGCTGGTGTTTGTCGATAATGGCATCGATCTGACCGCTGTTCAGGCGCTCTTCAATCGCGGTATCGAGCATGCGCTTGAGTTGGTATTCACCCTGTGGAATGAGAATCCCGTTCCCATAGGCGCGGATCGGCCGGTCCGTATGAATGGCCTTCAGCTTTCCGGGATTGTTCTCGTCGTACCGGATAAAATTCGCCATATAGGTAAAGGCGACATCGGCTTTACCGCTCGCGACACTTTCGAGCAGAAGCGAAACATCGGAAAGCTCAGGCAGGGACAGAACCTGCGCCTTTGGGAAATGAAATTGGGCAAGAATCGCCGAAGACTCGCCGTCAATCGTCGCGATCTTCACATCCGGCGTATCGATTGACTTGCGACCGGATTCGAAGCGGGTCTCATCGTCGCGCACAAAAGTTCCAACGGGCGTATACATGACCGGGCGCGAGAAATCGGCTTCGCGGGTCAGATCCGCCCGTATCCAGACAGTCGAGCACACCGCATCATACCGCCCGGCTTTCAGAGCCTGAATAAAGGAACCCATTGGAGCTTCCTCGACCCATTCGATTTCGATATGAAGCGCCTCGCCGATAGCCGCCATAATGTCATAGGCAATCCCTGAAAATTCGCCTGTATTCGGGTCGCGCGAGAATTCCGGCGGAATATTGAAATATCCGCAGCGGAGCTTTCCGCTCTCCATGACACGGTCATAGACTTCTCCGGCTTGCACGGGAGAAGCAAGAAAAAGGAAAACCAGAAACGTACCCAATAGCGTAATACGCTTCTTCGTCCCCTGGAGGATGAGCGTTTTTGCGTTCATGATTGCCTCCGGTTTAAAAGCAAATCCAGCACGGCCATACGAACGGGCACGCCGTTTTGGACCTGACGGAGAATGACGCTGCATTCCGGATCGTCGGCAATGGCGCCGTCGATTTCGATCCCGCGGTTCAGCGGGCCGGGATGCAGGACGATCGCGCCGGGATTGGCCAGGGCGAGCCGCTCCCGCGTCAGGCCGTAGCGCGTGAAATACGCGCCGTCATCCGGGATCGTATCGTCGGAAATCCGCTCTTTCTGGACGCGAAGCATCATAACGGCATCGACTCCCGCAAGTCCGTCCTCCATGGAGGAAAACGTCTCGACCCCGTCGACCGCGAAAGAGGCGGGCATAAAGCCCGGCGGCGCAATCACGCGCAGTTTCGCGCCGAGCTTCGTCAAAAGATGGAAATTCGATCCGGCGACCCGGCTATGCGAGACATCGCCGCAGATCGCGATATTCAGGCCTTCGATCCGGCCGAAATGGCGGCGGATCGTCAGGGCGTCGAGCAGAGCCTGCGTCGGATGCTCGCGCTTGCCGTCTCCGGCATTGACGACCGGGCAGGACACCATCTCCGAGACCCGGACGGGGGCGAAATCCTCGCTGTGGCGGACGACGATCAGGTCCGGGCGCATCGCGCCGAGCGTGCCGACGGTGTCCTTGAACGACTCGCCTTTGGCCTGTGAGCTTGTCGCGGCATTCCAGTGAACGGCATCCGCGCCAAGCCGCTTGGCGGCAAGATCGAACGAGGTGCGCGTGCGCGTCGAGTTTTCGAAAAACAGGGTCATGATAACGCGCCCGGTCAAAAGGGCGGAGCTGTATCCGGGATCTTCAAGGGCTTGCGCGTAATATTCGGCGCGGGCCAGAAGGGTCAGAATATCCCCGGCGGACACATGGTCTATGCCAAGGAGATGGCGGCATCGCAATGCCGGCTCGTCGTCCGTCGTGTCTTCTGAAGACATGGTAGGGTCTTGCACCTCGTCGTTATTGCGTATCGCATATCCCGAAACGGTTACCCGAAATTCAGGGCAAGCGCAAGAGGGGCGCGATAAACCCAGATCCCGGAAAGAAGAATTCCAAGGACAAAACCGGGGCCGGCCGGAATTTTGAGACTCATAAGACGCAGGGGCTCTGCGAAACGCGCGCGCCGCCAGAGCAGGTAGCACACAGAGATCACAAGGCTCGCAAAAGCGCCGCTCGCCATGGCCAGAAGAATCCCCTCCGTGCCGAGCCAGATTCCGCCGGCGGCCATCAGTTTGACATCGCCGAGCCCAAGCGCGTCGTCTTCGTAAAACAGATTGGCCAGATGCCGGATGAACAAAAAGGACAAGCCGCCGAACAGGCAGCCGTAGACGGCTTGCTCGGGGGGGAGAAGGGCCCCGAAAGTGGCAAGATGAAAGACAGCGCCCGAGACCGCCAGCCCGAGATTGAGCGTATTCGGCAACAACCGCACCTGAAAGTCGATTACGGCTAGCCGGGCAAGGCAGAAAAACGCGCACAAGACAGAAAGAAGGGCAATAATCGCCGGTATCATAAGGAAAATAAGCCCTTTCGGAGATATGAAACATACGTCTTTTTATATCCGTAACCGAAAAAACCGGAAAGTCCATATATTTAGGCATCAAAAGATAAGGTGATTATTCAAAAGTGGATTGCGTCTATCTTTTTCTTGATTTACCCTTAAATCTGATAAGATGGGGAGCAGACTGATTCGCAATGAATTGAAACCCCTCTGATCTCATAGTCCGACTAATGAACCTGCTTGACCACCCTGCCTGATTTCGGGCCGTCAGATGCCCGCCCCGCAACGAACACAATAGCAGACGACAAACAGGTGATAGACAGATGACAGACCAGGAGTCCGGAATTGAAAACGCACAGAACGCAAAAATCAAGATCCTTGCTGTCGAGGATAACGATTTCGTGCGGATGCAGATTGTTAAATTTCTGAAGGACGCCGGTTACACGGTGGAAGAGGCCGCCCGCGGCGATCATGCGATCGAGATGCTGGATGGAACGCATGATGTTGCGATCGTCGATGTCCGGATGGAACCGGTGGACGGGTTCGAGTTCATTCGCTCCGTCCGGGGGCTGGAAATGGATCTGGCGGTCATTCTGGTCACGGGGGATCAGAATCCGGATCTTTTGAACGAGGCGGCAAAATGGGGTGTTGCGGCAACCTTGATGAAGCCGGTGCAAAAGGAACGTTTGATCAAAATGATCGAGCGGACGATGCGGGGAAGGCAGAAATGAGCATGGACAAAAACAGAGCGCGGAAAACGGTGCGGCGGTTCTTCGTCGCGCTTGTCGTGTGTGCGCTGACGGCTTCGACGACATTATACGGGTGTGCGCAGGGAGATATTCCCGGGGCAAGAAACGTCGAAATTCCGACCCCGGTCAAGGCCCAGAAACGGAAAAGAGCGATAAACGAAGGTCCGGACAGCGTCTTGTATCTGCCGCTTGGGGAAGATGTGCTTGTTCCGGAAAAACGCCATACGGACCCGATGCCTTCTGATGCTGTCGGCCCCTTTGAACTGCGGGAGGAGACGCTGGCCGGCGCCTTGCAGCTTATCCTCGCCGAGTATGATATTTCTCTTGCGTTTGAAACGGAGGAAGGCCTGACCCGGACCGTGACGGTCGCCAATCTCAAAGGACCGCTGGATGCCGTTGTTAACAAGGTCTGCGGCCTTGCTGATCTGTATTGTTCTCTTGACGGGAATGTTCTGACAGTCAAGGAAACCGAAAGTTTTATGGTCACGATTCCGCCGGTGACGAACGACGATCAGGACGTGCTCGATACGATTGCAACGGGCCTGGAAGCGATTACGGGGCTTTCGCCGGTCGTTGAGCGCGGAACCCGGACTCTGATCTATTCTGCGACGCAAAGAACAGCGGATCGTGCAATGCGTTATTTCCAGCGTCTGCGGGCCAATACGGCGCTGATTGTCTTTGAGATCTATATCTGGGAAGTCTCGCTCGACAGCGGAAACGCGACCGGTATCGACTGGGAAGGCATTGAAACCTTCGGCAAATTCAACACAGGCGTGTCGATAACGGGAAGCGCCGTTTCCAACTCGACCCCGGTTAGTATCGGTTTGCCGACTATGGGCGATGTGACGTTTGACAGCAACGACGTCCTCCAGTTCATTTCCTCCTATGGCGCGGTGAAAACGATTTCCCAGCCGCAAATCACGTTGCTCAGCGGATCGGAAGCGACCCTGCGTGTTGCCGATACCATCAACTACGTTTCCTCGCTTGAGCGGACGGTCGATGATGGAGACGTGAGCGTTTCGACGCAAACGGATACGGTCGATACGGGGTTTACGCTGACGATCAACAGCGCGTGGGATCAGGCGACAATTTACGGATCGATCGAAATCGAGATCGAAGAATTCCGGGGTTTTGACGATTTCGAGGTGGACGGAACGACCCTGCGCCTGCCGGAAACGACCGAGCGCGAGCTGCAAACGAATGTCCGGATCCGTCCCGGGGATTCTCTCCTGATTGCCGGGCTTGTCCGGGAAAGCGACGAAGTGGATAAAAGCGGCCCGGGTTTCACAAATCCGCTGATCCCGACATCCAGAAGCGCGACGGCCTCGAATGTTGAACTTGTCTTTCTGATGCGCCCGCGCGTTGTGGTTTATACAGAGAAGCAAATCGCGGATCAGAAAGCCGCGGAGCGTCAGGCAAGAAAAAAAGAACTGGCCGAGTTGCAAAAGGCGTTAAGCGAGGAACGGACGAAAAAATACAAGGCCGAGATGTCGATTGATACGACCGATGAAAAAATGCCGGATGCGTATACAGTCAAAGTGCGGGAAGAATCTGATGTATCCGAACAAATTCCGGCGCCCTCCTCTTCGGAAGAGCAGAAATTCTGGCTTGAAGAAGAGCGGGACCGGGAAGGGTACAACCAGAATTTTGAGAGACGGAACGTCAAGCCGCTCTGGCAAAGATTCTGGAAAACATTGACGGAGCCCGGGACGGAAGATTCGCATTCTTCGGCGGGGACGCTGACGGAGTTCGGGGAAAAAACGGCTCTTCTGTCCGAGCGCCCCTATCTGGCGGAATCCCGGGCAGAGAAAAAGGTAGAGAAAAAGAAGGCAAAAATTTCGAACGTCAAGCCCGAGCCTATGGGCGGCGATGTCCCGGCCGTCGAATCCGTTCCGCTTGATGCGCCCGTGAAGGAGATTGTGGAAAAGACGGCTGATGCATCTTCTCCCGTTCCTCTCCTGCCGTCGCATCTTTTTGAAACAGGAACAGAAGAAGACGCGCAGTCCCGGGCTGTTGAGGCGAACGATCTGGAACCGGCCGGACGGAAACGCTACCCCGGCATTCAGCAACACAATCCCTATCTTGAGAAAATTTTCGGCGATCTGGAGCCGTCTTCATTTTCAGGGGATTGATGATATGTGCCGCGTAATCATTTGAAGCAGGAATGAAGCAGGAATTATGCCGTGAGACGAGCCGAAAGGAAACAGGAAGAGAAACAGGATAAAAAACGGGTCTCGCCGTTGATGGCGGCGTTCGGATTTTTGATTGCGTCATTGGTGTGCGTCCCTGCGTCTGTATGGGCGTCATCGGAGGCTATGGCGCAATCGGCTTTTGAGGATCCGATGTCCCGGAGCGCCGGGAAAAGCGGCGCCAATACGCTTGTGCCCGTGAATGCGAATATCGATGGCGGGACGGTCCCGATCGGCTCCAGTGCGCAGGTCGTCGTTCTTTTCAGGAACGAGGGCGGGCGTCCTGTCAATACGGGAGAGATCAATCTGTATCCGTCCTCGAATGTTGCTGCTGAAGTCTCGTTGAATCAGTGTTCTCTGGAGCCGCTTCTGTCCGGAGCGGAATGTGCGATTGCGCTCTCGGTCAAAGGCATGCAGCCGGGCGCGTGGAGGGTGGATATGTTAATGCGCCATGACGGACGCTCCCGTCTGGTGACGGCGTCCCTGTCGGGATCGGTGGAAGGCAGTGCGGACGGCGCAAACAAGATGATCAACGATATTGAAGCGGTCCCGGGAGAGCTTGATTTCGGAACGCTGGAAGACAGCATGCCGATGCTCCGATCGATTCTCCTCAGGAACAATACCTCCAATCCGATCGAAATTTCAGAGATATCGGCAAAGTCGAATCCGTCTTCCGGATTTTCGTACAGCGCGGATTGTCAGAGAGAGTTGAGGGCCGGAGAAGGGTGTGTTGTGACGGTTACCTGGTCACCCAAACAAAGAGGCCCGGCGTCTGGAGCGCTAATCGTCAAGCATTCGGGGCCTACAGGTGTGACAAGCGTCGATCTCGAAGGGGAATTCGGGCCGGACGCCGAAGATGAGGCGGAAATTTTCCCGGAAGCCGTCCCCGGAAAGGGGCTGATGGTGTCCAATCTTTCTGAAATCGATTTCGGATCCGGCGTTTCGAACAAGGCGGCGATCACGGTTTCTCTGGTCAATGTCGGTGACGCCCCGCTCGAAATTCTCGAAATTGCAACGGCCAGCTCCGATACGGGGCTGACGGTCGAAGAGAAAGGATGTGTCCCCGGGCGGAATCTTGAGCCGATAGAAGCCTGCCCGTTGACCCTGACCTGGGCGCCGGTTCGGGCCGGGGATATTTTTGACGATGTGAAAATCGGCCATACGGGAACGCGGGGTATTCTGATCCTTCCGGTGCGCGGCTCTGCTGCCGAAGCTGTCAGTAATGAGAATCAGGCCCTCGTTGTATCGGGAGCGGGTGGCGGCTCGAGGCTGCCGGGCATGACTCTGGGAGAAAACGGCGGAGCAGGTGTTGCCGGTTCCGGAGAGTCCGTAGCCGAACAACTCAGAAAAATGCTCATGGGTGGGTCCTCAGGTGGAGGGGGGAATTTTTCATCCTCTTCGCTCGGCGATTTTGTTTTGCCCGGAGTAACAAACAAATCGAAAGCATTGGACGGGTACCGTGTAACCTCCCTTGCCGTGAACCGGGCCGTGATCTCCGGTCCGGGCGGAAGCCGCGTGGTTTTTAACGGAGAAGATGTCGTTTTGGGCGGGGTGCTCTGGATGGTCGATATTCACCGCAGCGGGGTTCGCTTTTCGAGCGACGGAGAAAAAGTCGTTCTTCTTTTTGACAGATCTCTGTCTTCATTGGGGGCGGGGGCAAGCGGATCCCAGTCCTCGTCATCGTCGGGATCGTCCGAATCGTCGGGACCAGCTTCCGAAATTGAATGATAGACCTTTTTCGTAACTGAGATATTTTGTGACAAGGCGGTATGAAAACAACGACGAACGGCGCAGTGTATAAGAGATACATGAGCATGTGAGAAGGCGTTTTCATGCCGGTTTGGCGCAAAATGGCCAGCCAGGAAAGAGCTCTAATATAATAAGGTTGAAATGCAGGTATAGACGGGCATGAGCGAGAGCGAAACAGGCCGGGAAGACAAAAGTGCGGCGCCGGAAAACGGCGAAGATCCGTTCATTGAGCGCCGCGGCGGAAAATCGGATCGCCGCCGGACTGCGGGGGAAGGGCCGGGAGGCATCGAACGCCGGAACTGGCAGGACCGCCGCCGCCGTCGCTCGGCCGAAGGCCGGGAGCGCTATCTGGATATGGTTCAGCGCGAACGGGCGATGCTTCTTGAATATGGTGTGTCCCGCTCGACGGAACAACTCCTCGATATGGCGGGAGCCTCCCTGCCCTCCGAATTTGAAGAGGAAGGCGTCAAAGACCGGGCGACGGGAGACCAGCTCCGCTCCATCCTGCCGGTGCAGTCCTGGCTCCCGCTCAGTCTTCACCTGATCGGTCTTCAGGATGGCGTTCTGAAAGTCGCTCCGCTGCATGAATTAAATGAGCGGCAAATCGAGAGCATTCTTTCGACAGCGAACCGGACCGGCCTGCATGTTGAAAAAATCGAGATTGAAATCTGGGACCGGAAAGAGCTGATCGACACATTGCGTGCTGTCCATGATCTTTCGGCGGACCGTTGTGAAAAAACGCTCGCGATGTGGCTCGACGATGTCGATAACGGTCTTCTCCTGAACCAGTTTCAGCGCGATATGATGGCCGAGGCGCTCCAGATGCGGGCCTCCGATATTCACATCATCCAGGACAACAATCCCGATTCACCGAACTGGGTCAAATACCGGATCGACGGGGATCTTCTGCCGATGCACTTGCTGCCCGCTGATGCCATGGCGCGCCTGACGACGCTTCTCAAACGGGATGCCGGACTGAACTTCGGGGACCGGACGACGCCGAAAGACGGACGTTTCGGATTTACGTGGCAAGGCCGGAATATCGATGTCCGGGTGGCGGCCGGGCCGCAGGGACAGGACGGGGAAAAACTCACATTGCGTCTTCTGGACCGGGCCTCGCTGAAAGGTTTTGATGAGCTGTTCCGCCGGCATGAAGACGTTGGCGATCACCTTGCCCGCCTCCTCTCTCCGGAGATCAAGGGGGGTGGAGGGCTGATCGTCCTGTCGGGGCCGACCGGGTCCGGGAAGACAACAACGCTTTATGCCTGTGTTCAGCAAATCGACCGTCGCCGCCGCCACGTTCTGACGATCGAGGATCCGATCGAATACGAACTGCGTTACGCGACACAATGGCAGGTCCATTCCGGCATGAAAGGCGGGGAATTCGCGGACCTGATCCGCGCGGCCATGCGTCACGATCCGGATTATATCATCATCGGGGAATTGCGGGACGGCGAGACGGTCGAAACGGCCCTGCGCGCAGCGGAATCGGGACACACCGTGATCACGACCGTTCACGCGGATACGGCGCTTCAGACCTTCGAACGTTTGCGCTCGCTGATGCCGCACGAGCGGGAACGCTCGTCGACCTATACGCTCTCCCAGCAGGTCAAGGCCGTTCTGAACCAGCGTCTGGTCCGGACCCTGTGTCAGGGCTGCGCCCACAAAACGACGGCGGGAGAGGCGCTGACGCCGGAGGAACTTGACGAACTTGGCCTGTCCCCGGAACAACCGGTGCGTAAACACAACACAAGCGGCTGCGATATCTGTAACCGGACGGGGATTCAGGGACGGACCCTGCTTCTGGATGCGCTGCTGATTACCAAAGGGCCGGGCCAGAGAAACGAGATTTACGAATCGATGATGAACAATCTGAATACCATGCCCGCGAAAGAGGGGGTGGACGTTTATACGCGACGCGACGGGCTGATCGATCTCGTAACGTCCGGCCTTGTCGATCCGAAATCCGCGCTGATGTATCTGGAAGAGTAAACGCAGGAAGAGGTGACGGCACAAGATGCGTCAATGGGTGGCAGAAATTGCATATGATACTTTTTCCGGACCGAAAACGGTGACGGAGACGTTTTATATGCCGTCTGTCGAGGATGTCCGGGAAGCTGTGGCTAAAAAAGGAGGCTATCTTCTGAATGTTCGTCCGCACGAGCGTTCGCCGATGGAGCGGCTTCTGGCGCGCTCGACATGGTGGCAGGTCCAGCTTTTGCGCGGGATTCATTTTCGTTCCACATCCACATCTCCAGGCGTTGCGCTCTGGAAGATCATTCAGGCGGAGACGAACCCGCGTCGCCAGAATATTCTGGCCCCGGCCCGGGAGGCGCTGGCCAGAGGGCTGGGCGTCATCGATGCGCTGAAAGCGCTGCGGATTTTCGATCACGGAACGCTCGCCATTCTTGCGGCCAGCGAGCGCGCGAACCGCCTGAGCGAGGGGATCCCGCACGCGATCCACTCGATCACCCAGAAGCGGAAAAACACGCGGGCCATCGCGGCGACGATGTCCTGGCTCGCGATTGACGTGGTGATGATCGTCCAGTCCCTGTTCTGGGGGAAAGACATGGTGCTCGAATGGTTCCGGGGAAATGCGCCGACGAATCCGGAGGAACTGGAAAAATACGAGCGCGTCGTCGGAAACCTGGAATTGACATGGGACGTCCTGATCTGGCTTGCCTTCGGGACCGGGCTGTTTCTCGGATGGTGCGTTTTTTCATTCTGGTACAATCGCGGGAAAACGGATTGGCCGACAGCCCGAATGGTGCGCTCGATTCCCCTGATCGGCGGTTATCTCCGCGATCTTGGGTTTACGGATTCGATGGCGGCGGCGGCGCGGATGCTGCGCAGCGAAGTCCCGATCGGCGAGACACTGGAGCAGTCCTCCGAGGCGACGACATCTCCGGAGGTGTCCGAATACTGGAAAGCCTCGAATGTAGAGTTGCGGCGCGGGGTGAATCTGGGGGCCGCGCTTGACCGGGCGCCGCTCACAAGGGCGGAACGGCTTGAACTGGCGAGCTTGTCGGACCTGACCCAAGTTGCTACAGTAATGGAGTCGATCGCGGAGATGCGCGCGGCTGCCGCCAAAACCAAGCACTCCATGATTGTCTGGATCGCGTTTGGTCTGACCGGTGTTTTTCTGGCGGTCGCGTTCGGAAGCGCGATCTATGCCCTGACCGTGATGAACATGTCCATGGACAGCATGATGGGCGGTCTCTTGCAAGGAGCAATCTAGGTGGCATTCTGGACATCAAAAAACAAGAAGGCGGAACAGGAAAGAGGAATTCCGGACGAGCGGGCCCAGGACAGCGGGATGACCCGGACGAGACCGGTCCCCGGTATTGCGGATCATCTGGCCGGGGAAACCGGGACGTTTATCTCCAGTTTGCAGCCCTATCTGCCCCACGACCTGATCGGAGGGTCCCTGCCTCACATTCCCGGCGCTGAGGACGAGGCCGTCTGGAATGCGGCGTCTCAGGCCTGCGGGACGGAGCGCGTTACATTTTGTTACAGCATTGATGAAAACCGGGTCTGGTATCTGGCCTGTCCGTCAAGCGCGCTGGCTTCAAACCCGGATAGCTGGTGCCCTTTGGCGGCGGCGCTGCCCGGCAACAGCGAATACTGGGATAAGGAAACGGTTTATCTCTACGAAAATGAAGGGTTGGCATCGGCATTGCGCTGGGATCCGGAAACCGGGCGAATGCAGGTTTTTCTTGGGGCTGCCCGGACGATTTTGCCCCGGATCCAGAGTATGGATGCGAATTTCGTGACGGTTAATCCGGATGTTGCCGATGTTGTGCCCTGGCGGAACAGGGCCCTGCGCACCGAAAAACTGAGCCGGGCTGCTGCGCGGGTCCTTCTTCTGGCCGGACTGGCTGTGAATTTTATCGCGATTTCCGTTTTGGGGGTTCAGTACGTCATTACAAATGTCGTTCATCGGGATCTGAGTGCGGTTCGACAGGCAACAGTCAAGGCTTCCCAGGATCTGATGTTCAACGCATTTTCTGCGATGCAGTCGGACGCGGTGAAACATATGGTTCAGATCCAGGAACTTCTGGATGCGCTGCTCAAGATTGATGGGACATTGACAAAATACGAAGTGAAAGGCAGCAAGGCGAACTGGGAAGCTTTGGTCCCGAAAGCTTTTCAGCAGGGGGTAGGCCCGGTTCGTGGACAAGTTGTCGAAGGCGTTGAGGACGGCAGCCGCGTTCGAATCAGGGGAACGCGCTAAAAATCAATAGAAAGAATGTTATCGTGATGGATTTGAAATCATTCGATTGGCGGTCTTTGAAAAAATATCTCGATCCGAGAGCGGCGGACGATTTGAACCGGTTTTTGGAGCGTATGCCGCAGACGGCCGGGCAAACGGTTCTGGTCGCGGCGGCCATCGCGTGGGCGGCTGCCGGGATTATCGGGCTTTATACAACAATGCAGGTTCAAAAGTTGACCGAGTTGAGGATTGAGTTGCAGGAAGCAAGCGCACTCCAGCCTCCGGTGCCCAAAATCAGCTCTGCGGCCGTTTCAGCCAGGGAAATAGAAAACTTTGCGCAAGACCTCAAAAAAATCTATCGGGGCTTGGATATTCGGGCAAACGGCAATACAATTTCCCTGTCGGCAAAAGCGACGACGTCTTTTCCTGAGTTCCGGGAAGCTGTCGGGCATTTGCAAAACGGCGGCAAGAACTGGGATATCAGTATTACAAATCTTTGTGTCGGTCGGGAATGCGCAGGACAACCGCTTTCCGCATCGTTCCGCGTCAACAGGAGTACAGTCAGCGAGCCTTGATTTATACGAAAAACAGTGGATAAATGCTTTTTGTTAAAAGTATTTGTAAAATTTATACGGCATACGATTTTATGCTATAATAAGAAGATAAAATTCATATTTTGATACGATTTTCATTCGAAAAATCAGGAGTAAGACTCGGGAGCGGGAAAACACGAGACAGCATGACATGGAGAGAGTTATGAAATTTTTTGAAAAGACCGCAAAAACCGCCTCATGTGTGGCGTGTCGTTCGGGCGAGATGCGTAGAAAGGCCGCTTCGGAAAGCGGGAATGTTCTGTTTCTGATCTTGATTGCCGTGGCATTGTTTGCGGCTCTTTCTTACGCGGTAACCCAGTCTTCACGCTCGTCGCCGGGCGGGACGGACGATGAAACGGGCTTGATCAGCTCCGCCCAGGTGACACAGTATCCGGCATCGGTACGGACGTCGATCATGCGGATGGTTATCAACGGAACAAGCGTAGAATCCCTGCTCTTCAACGCGCCCTCAACTTTTGCAACAATGACCGGTGCAGGCGAAAGCACGTCAAATGCGGTTTTCCATCCCGATGGCGGCAGCGCAACCTTCATGGCGGCCCCGCCTGAAGTTATGGAGAGCGGCGCGCAAACCGACTGGATCTTTTCTGCTGCCTATCAGATCGAATATATCGGCACGACGGATTCGACTGATGAGAGCGCCAACGATATCATCGCTTTCCTTCCCGGCGTTAAGAAATCGATTTGCAAAAGGATGAACGAACAACTCGGGATTACGACGACAGCGGGTACGGATGATGATGGAGACGGCGTCGGAGACGGTCCGACGGACGTTCCCGCAGCGGCGGTCAATATGGATCATGACTACAAGGGCTTTCCTTCCGGGGGTCCCGGCGCGACAAAAACAATTACGGATGACTTTAGCGGGCAGCCCTACGGGTGCTACGACTCCGTTCCCGGGACGGTCGGCGCATCAGATTACGTATACTATCACGTACTTTTTGAGAGATAGGAAAAGGGCGCAACACTCTTGCCGGCCGGATCTTTCGGCCGGTATCGTTTGGAGCATATGATATGAGACAGAAACGGGCAGGAACCGGAAAAAAAACGAGAGAAAGCGGGAGCGCTCTGGTTTATATCCTGATCGCAATTGCGTTGCTCGGGGCGTTGACGGTCACGTTCATGGAGCCGTCCTCCCAGCAGACCCAGACCCAGAATTCTTTCAAAGTCGTTTCGGACCTGAAATCACAGATCGATTTCATTCGCTCCGGTATTCAGGAATGCGTTCTGGCCTACCACAAGGGCGATTCAAATATTCCGTCCGCTCAACAAAAAAATCGTCCTTATCCGATTCTGCCGAGCGCGGCGTATTTCGACTCGAACGGCGTCGATCCGGATTCAATTTCAACAGACGAAGTCAGATATATCCGCTGTCCCGGGAATTATGCAAGCATCCCGGCGGATCACCAGTTGATCTTCACGGGGACGGCCGGAAAATATATGCCGGAGCCCCCGGCCATGTTCGAGGACTGGCAGTATTATACCGGCGATGACGGCGTGTTTATCTGGATCTATACGACGGCGAGCGATCCGTTTCTGGAAACGGCGCTGGACAAGCTTGATGAAGAATTCGCCGAATGTGAAGCGGATGCCATCGATGCCACGGGCGGCTCTGCCGTTGATATGGACAGTGAATCAACGGCTATTGCGGAATGTCCGACAGGGGCGCGTTGTTTCCGGGTCCGGATGACGACCAAAGGCACGCCGGTTTATCAATCCGGGTCCGACGAAGCTTCAGGCTGTTGATGTTGATCGAAGGCGTTCAGAACCTCCAGATCTTTTCGCACGTCCTCAAAGGCTGAGACAACGCGCGTGGCAAGGGAGGCGCAGGACGGCTCTTCTTTTTCGGCGGCGTTCTGGAGGTCGGCGGCCAGATCGCCGAGCACCGGGCAGCAGGCCGAGCGCGCGGCGCCTTTCAGGGAATGGGCAAGTTCGTGCAGCTTTGCGTAATCACATGCGGCGGACGCTTTGGATATCTCCTTAATTTGTGAGGCGGTCATATCGACGAACAGGCCGATCATTTCTCCGGCAGCGTCCGGACCGATCCCCATCATCTCCTGCATGGCAGAAAGATCGACAGCAAAGAGTTCGAGATGAGAAGACGAATCGGATTTTTGCTGTTCCGGCTCACCCCCTTCATTTTCTCCAAGAAGGCCCCACCGGATCAGAAGCCGCCGGAACCGGCCGAGAGAAACGGGTTTAAGCAGGCATTCGTCAAAACCGTGGTCCATATAGACGTGACGCTGGGACATCTGGACGTCGGCAGTCAGGACGATCACCGGGAAAGGAGTATCGGGCGGGGTTTCCGCCTCCTGTTTGCGAATGGCCTCGACGACGGCGTAACCGTCCATATCCGGCATATGAAGATCGGTAAACAGGATTCCGTACGCGCCTGTTTGCAGGGCATTGAGAGCCTGCCTCCCGTTTTCGACAAAATCGGCCTCGACGCCCAGTCTGGAAAGTTGCCGCCGCAACACATCGGCGACGCTTTCTGTGTCTTCAGCGATCAGAAGTTTTGAGGGACCCGAAAATGTCGTAACGACATTTTTCCGGGCGGCTTCCTGGACGGCGACGCCGAGACCGAGACGGCTCGCCGGTTTGGGAAGAAAGGAAATGCCCATGGCGTTCAAACTGTGCTGAAGCCCGGGATCGTCGCGGACGGTATACATGATCATGCCCATATAGGGACGGATCTCGACAATCTCACGGATGAGATCGATCCCCAAACCGTCCGGCAGGCCCTGATCGATAATCCCGACATCGAAGGGCCGTCGCCGGGCAAGGTCGAGCCCTTCCTGATATGTCGGGCAGCTTTCGACAGTCGCGCCCATCGACTGGAGGGATTTGATAATCTCTTTCGCTCCCTGCGGGTGATCTTCGACGGACAGAACGGAAATCCCGTCCAGAGACGGCAGGTCGACGGTATTGGCTTCCGTAGAAACCTCTTCGGTCGGAATCTCGAACCAGAAGACGGAGCCTTTGCCGTCCTCGCTGTCTACGCCGATCTGCCCGCCCATCAATTCGACGAGTTTTTTACAAATCGACAGGCCAAGCCCGGTTCCGCCGAATTTCCGGGATGTGGAGCTGTCGGCCTGTGTGAACGGCTGGAAAAGCTTGGCGCAGGTCTCGGCGGACATGCCGATCCCGGTATCCCGGATCTCGAAGCGGATCCCGAGCCCGTGGGAGGGCGCGGGAATATGCCGGATCTCCCGGGACACGGAAATGGTGACGGAGCCTTTTTCGGTGAATTTCAGAGCGTTGCCGGTCAGGTTGATCAAAATCTGGCGCAGGCGTTTCGGATCGCCGATCACGACAAACGGAACGTCCTGCGCGATATCGTGAGCAAGGGCGACCTCTTTCCCGCGAACCTTGACCGAAAGAGCTTCGAGCGTCCCGTAGACGAGGGTCCGGAGCGGAACTTCGAACATGTCGAGGTCCATCTTGTGGGCGTCGATTTTTGCAAAATCGAGAATATCGTCCAGAATTTCAAGAAGTCCGGCTGAGGAATTCCGGGCAATTTCGATCATCTGGGCGATATCCGGCGCCGGTTTTTCTTCGGCGATCAATTCCAGAAGCCCGTAGACGGATTGCATCGGCGTCCGGATTTCATGGCTCATCGTCGCCAGAAAATTCGCTTTCATCTGCGCGCTTGCGTCCGCCTCGGCAATCGCGGCCTCAAGCTGCTTCTCGGCCTGCTTGCTGGCGGAGATGTCCGTCGCCCACAAAACGAAAACATTCCGGCCGTCATAGCTTTCCTCCGTAATCGAGAGTTTCAGCCAGTGCGCGCGGCCTGCGCTGTTTTCATCCCCCTGTTCGAGGGCGAGCACATATGTCTGCGGCGGGGTCGTGGAGCGCAACTGGCGGAACAGCTCCTTTGCATCGTCTCCCGGGAACAGCGTCTCAAATGAAAGCTCCGGGGCCGGAACCGGACGGCCGATATCAAGAATAACGGCCATTTCAGGATTAAGATAAAAAACCTCAAGCGAGCGGTTTTCGCGGCTCAAAAGGCAAACCCCGACCGGCAGGTCCTCAAGACTGTATTTATCGATGATATTCACGGAAGATCTCCAGAACTTTTCAAAAGAACCTGAACTATGAATAAGAATAAGTTACAAAACCAACAAAACCAATCGTCATCCCGGCGAAAGCCGGGATCCAGAAAAACGAAACCAACCATACAGAG
>JANQFU010000014.1 GCA_028277665.1 Alphaproteobacteria bacterium
CGCGTAAAATAAGAAAAACGTTTTCTCTGGATCACCGCGATCGCCGGGATGACGTTGGTTTATAAGATTTTAAAGTCCTCTTATCCATAGCTGAGGTTAATAAAGTCTCCGGCCGTTCGGGACGGGGCGGTCGGGAGTCATCAGGGCGAGGGCGCCGTGCTCGTCGTCGATCCCCAGAACCAGAACTTCGCTCATGAATTTTCCGATTTGCCGGGGCGGAAAGTTGACGACGGCCAGAACCTGTCTTCCCGGGAGGATGTCCGGTGCGTAGTTCTTTGTGATCTGGGCGGAGGTTTTCTTTTCTCCAAGCTCCGGGCCGAAATCGATCCAGAGTTTGATCGCGGGTTTGCGGGCTTCCGGGAAAGGCTCTGCCCGGAGGATCGTTCCCGTTCTGATGTCAATCCTTAAGAAATCGTCAATATTTATTTGTTCTGCCATGCTTTTTCTCTGTTTATTTATGCGTTTTTTTCGTTTTTTGCGTAGATTTTAGCAATCTTTTAACTTCAAGTCGGCATATTCAGAATATAAAAGGTGGGGATTGCGTTCTCATGATTAAGCTACAGGATAATAACATCGATGCCTGGAATTACAAACGCCCGCATAATAACAGCGGGGCGTCGCGCGGTTATTTTGCTCAGTTCCTGGTTCTGTTGAACGGCCTGATCCTGACATTGACGGCTTATCTGACTTTGTCGGTTTTCGTCAACGACATGATTACCGAGCGTTACAAGCAAACGGTGACGGGGACGCAAGATCTGATTGTTGAGAATTTCAAGGATATCGAACGGACGGTCAAAGTTTCCGGCGCGTTTTTAGCCCTTTCAGAAAATAACAGGATTGAAAAACGGGATCTTCGGGATGCGATTGCTCTGGCCTCTCCTGCAAGCCGGAACTTTGATAAAATTTTTCTGATTTCTCCGGAACAAAGCGAGCAAACCGGCCGTCAGCACAACTGGCAGATCCGGAATATCATGAGCAACGACGATACGTACCGGGCGCTGCGCGTGCCTGTTCTTGACGCTCCGGGGCCTCAATTTATGGATTATTTTCTGGAGCATATTGAAGGCCGGGTTCGGGATTATACGATTATTACCGATTTTCCAGGAATGGGTTATCTTTTGGAAAATAAATCTCCTGTGATTTTCAGCAGGCCAATTGTCCTTGTGAAGGCGCTTGCTCTGCCGAAGGGTGACTATGCCTATCTTTTGGCTGTCACGCGAATTTTTACAACGCCCGAGTCCGCGCGTCTGCAGGAACGCGGAACAATCAACCGCCTTGTCCTGCGGGATATCGAGCGCGGGATTCCTCTGTATTCATGGACGGCAGCCAATATGTTTGAGGAGAACGACGGCGTCGAGATTTCCGATCAACGCGGGCATTCGCATTTTCATGTCAATTACATTCGTTACGGGAACATCGCTCTTGAGATCGAACTCTTTCTTGACAAGGGGGCTGATGTCGCCGTTCTGGAAAAAATTCCGTTGCTGATTCTGTTTTTCGGCCTGATTTTGACGGTTGTCGGGACGTTGTTCGTGCGGACAAATCAGGCTCATGCCCTGCGTCTGGAAGATATGAACCGGACGCTGGAAGAAAAAAATCAGGAACTGAACACCGAAATCCTGGAGCGTGAGCGCTTGAATGAGGCGCTTAGCCGGGCGGAGCAGGAGCGCCGCGATATGATCAATGCGGTTTCGGATATCATGTTCGAGGTTGACGAGAGCGGACGGACCTTGTTTTTGAATGAAGCCTGGTGCCGTGTGACCGGGCTCGATATCGAGTCCCATCTTGGCGAAAACATATTCGATACGTTGCATCCGCAAGATCAGGAGGAGCAAAGGCGTCTTTTTGCGGCTTTGGTCAATGGCGGCGCGCCGTACCGGAAATTTGTACGTTTGCGCACATTGGACGGGACGTATCGCTCCGTTGAGATCGCTTTGTCAAATTCCCGCTATTCCAGAAAAGCAAATCTGCGGATCGTCGGGACGATGACCGATGTTGAAGAGCGCCGCCGGGCTGAACGTGCCTTGGCTGAAGCCGAGAAAAAATACCGGGCGATTGTCGAACACGCTGCCGGCGGTATCTACCAATTGACGCCCGAAGGGCAATATCTGAGCGCCAACCCGGCTCTTGCCAAGATTCTCGGCTATGACCGTCCGGAAATCTTGCTGCGCGAGGTTCGTGATGCCAATACGCAGGTTTATGTTTTGCCGCGCGAACGCCATGCTTTCCTTGCGACTTTGGAAAACGATTCGGAGATGCAAACCTGGGAGACCCAGATGCGCCGCAGGGACGGTGAGATTATCTGGGTTCAGGAAAACGTGCGTGTCATTATGGGACCGGAAAGCTCCATCCAGTATTACGAAGGAAGCCTTGAGGACATTACGGAGCGGAAGAACGCGGAAATCGCATTGCAGGAAGCCAAACGCCAATCGGATATTGCGAACCGGGCCAAATCCGAATTTCTGGCTAATATGAGCCATGAGCTTCGCACGCCTCTGAACGCGATCATCGGTTTTTCCGAGATTATCAAGGACGAAATGTTCGGACCGCTCGGGCAGAAGGCTTATAACGATTATGCGCGGGATATCTTTGAAAGCGGGAAAAGCCTCTTGAACATCATCAATGAAATTCTTGATGTTGCCCGGATCGATGCGGGCGAGCGGGCTTTGAACGAGGGGATCGTTCGGATAGATCAGGTCGTCCAGTCCGCCGTCGAGCTTTCGCGGGCTAAAATTACAGGTCGCAAACTCAAACTGGATAACCAGATTATCGGAGATGTTCCGAAAATTATTGCCGAAGAACTTGCGGTCAAGCAGATGTTTATGAATCTGCTTTCCAACGCGATTAAATTTACTCCCGAGGACGGGCGCATCATGCTGACCTATGACCGGGATCCTGCCGGCGATCTGCGTTTTTCCGTGACCGACACCGGTGTGGGGATGGATCAAGACGATATTTCCCGGGTTCTCCAGCCCTTCGGGCAGCTGGATAACAAGCTGAGCCGCAATTATTCCGGGACCGGTCTGGGGCTCAGCCTCGTGAATTCACTGATTCGTCTTCATGGCGGGCGGCTTGAAGTGGTTTCCGAGAAAAATATCGGAACGACCATGACGCTTGTTTTCCCTGTGCGGCGCGTGACATCAAACCAGAAATCGTCTGTATCCGGGGATCTGTCGGCTTTGCCGGGGAACGGCGGAGGTGCTGATATGATCCCTGATTTACGTCAGGGTGAAGAGGACATTTCAGACAGCGATACAGCTATCGGCTAAAGCATCCCGGTTATAACAGCATGTCTGCGGAGGAAGGGTCCTGTTCCAGGACTCTTCTTGCGGTTTCAAAATCGAATCCCGCTCTGGCCAAGGCCGAGAATTCCTTGTTTTTCTGTTTCTGGCGGGAGAGAGGGTCGTCCGGGAGAGGGGATTTCCGGAATGGTCCTATCCGTTTCCTCTGCGCAAACCGCAGGGCGGCCTGTGAATCTGAATGCGCTTCCTCTTCGAGGTGTTCCCTGACCAGATTTTTGGGAATCCCCCTGTTTTTCAACCGGGCGTAAATCGCTTTTTCGGAGAGGCCCTTTCGTGTCAGGCTTGCCGTCATCATTCGTGCATATTCGCGATCGTTGAGCAGTCCAAGCTCTGTGAAACGGATGATCAGAGCGTCCAGCATTTCTATGGCGTCTTCGGGGGCGGGGGTTTCGTGAACGGCACAGGAGCGGCGAATCTTCCGCATCATGACGCTTCTGAAATTCTCTGTGCTTGACGCAAAACGCTGGAGATAGGACAGTCCGGCATTGTGCAGGTATGTTTTTGAAATTTTTTTCGGTTTTTTTTGTTGGCGAGGTTCTGGCATAACGATGTTTGTGCGGCTATCTTGAAAATGCGGACGTTCAGGTTCCTATATTTCAGCAGGCGTAAAGAAATGCAAGAAGCGCGTTATATCCAAGGTATTAACCGGATCGGCTTGTGGACGCTGATCCGCAGAGAGTGCGGGCGGTTTTTGCATGTGTATATGCAAACGCTTATGGCGCCGGTTGTGACGTCCGTTCTTTTTTATGTTGTGTTTTCTCTGGCGTTCGGCGGGAACGACCGGGAAATAGAGGGGCTTCCCTATATGCAGTTTCTGGCCCCCGGGCTTGTGATGATGGGGGTCGTTCAGAACGCGTTTGCAAACACATCGTCTTCCATCATGATCTCAAAGATTCAGGGGAATATCGTCGATGTTCTGATGCCGCCGCTTTCGGCTGCGGAAATGGCCGCCGGATTTATCGTTGGCGGAATCGTGCGCGGTCTGCTCGTCGGTTTTGCTTCTTATCTCGCTCTGGGTGTTCTTTCCGGCGCGTGGATGGCGCATGCTCCGGCGTTTATTTTCTTTGCGCTTCAGGGGGCGCTTTTGATGTCTGCGGTCGGTCTTGCAGGCGGGATATGGGCTGATCGGTTCGATAATATCGCTGCCGTTACAAATTTTGTGGTTACGCCTCTTGCTTTTCTGTCCGGGACTTTTTATTCGGTGCGTCAATTGCCGGAAATCTGGCATTATGTCGCCGCGTTTAATCCGTTTTTTTATATGATTGACGGCTTCCGGTACGGCGTTCTGGGGTTCTCTGAAACGAATCTTCTGACCGGCGCTGCCGTCCTGACATTCTGTAACGTTGCTGCGCTCTGGGGCGTGTATGCTATGTTGCGTCGCGGGTATAAAATCAAATCCTGAAAGGGATGAAGACTGGAAAAACGTTTATGGAAGCGCTTACGGAAGAAGATCTTGAAGACGACATCTTTCAAACTTTTGTCTTGCAGGAAAGCGGTCTTCGCGGACGGATCGTTCGAATGGGGGCTGCAATCGATGCGATACTCCGGACTCATGACTATCCGGAGCCGGTCTCGCGTCTGTTGGGCGAAGCTCTTTTAGCCTGTGTTTTGCTGTCTTCAATGTTGAAATATGAAGGCGTGTTCACGCTTCAGGTTCAGGGGGACGGCGCCGTTCCTTTTCTGGTCGCGGATGTCAGTTCATCGGGAGATTTGCGCGGGTATGCCCGCTTCGATATGACCCGGATTACGGAACTTGAAAAAACGGGCGGCGAGGAAGAAAGCGAGCGGAACGACCGGGCGGAGATGTTTGGCGCGGGATATATCGCGTTTACAGTCGATCAGCCTGCGGGGCGGGGGGACCGCTATCAAGGCGTCGTGGAAATCAGGGGCGGGTCGCTGATCGATAGTCTGCATCACTATTTTTTACAGTCAGAGCAGATCAGGACCGGGATCCGGATGGCTGTCGGGCTTCGAGACGGGCGCTGGCGGGCCGGCGCCGTTATGCTCCAGACACTGCCGGAAGACGGCGCGGCCGCCGCTGCCGAGCGCGACAGTGCAGAAGATGAAGACGACTGGCGCCGGAGTATGGTGTTGATGCAATCCGTTCGTAACGATGAATTACTGGATCGGGACCTGTCGCACCAGACGCTTTTGTACCGGCTTTTTCATGAGGAGGGTGTCGTCGTTTTCGATCCGGCCCGGATCCGGGACCGGTGCCGGTGTTCTGAAGAAAAAATTTTGGGCGTTTTACGCAGTATGCCTGAGGAAGCACGTGCAGATCTTGCCGTGGACGGGTGCATTACCGTCAAATGTGAATTTTGCAGCCGGGAATATAAATTCGATCCGGATGTTTTATAAACGGGAGCAGATATGATGTTCATAAAACAAAAAATATTTCTTTTTTGTGCTGTTGTGTTCGTGTCGGCGTGCAGTTTGTCTTCATGTGTTTTTGTTCCAAAAAATGAAAGCGTCGTTCCGATTATTTCTCTTTCGCATCTTGTGCCGTTACCATTGGACGTCGCGCGGATTATTTATGAAGAAAGTTCGTCGAGCGCGTCTTTTCGTTCTTCTCCCGCGTTTCCGGTCTCTTTGCGCGGATTGTTGTCCGACTATGGCAGGCAACGTTTCGGGGCGGCCGGAACGGAAGGGAGTTTCCTTTATGAAATCGAAGATCTTCAGATTGCAAAGCGGCAGGTCGGACCTGCAGACGGCTGGAAAAAGACATTTGGCGTCGGGGTTCGGACGGAATATCTGATTTCCGCCGATATCAAGCTCGCATACATGTCTCCCGATACGTCCAGGACCCGCGGTTCCCGGATCAAGGTTCGCAGAACGGTCAGTATCCCGGACGGATATTCGATTGCACGGCGTGAAAAAGCGCTGATGTCAGCCTGTGAGACGCTGATCTCCGAGCTGGACCCGGTCGTTCTGAAAACACTCGACGATCCTTTGCGTCTTACGGTCTTATCGTCTCCAGAAGTCCGGTGAAAAAAGAATCAGAACCGTGAAAAGTTCGAGTCGTCCGATGATCATTCCGGTGCACAGGATCCATTTGGCGGCATCGGGCAACGAGGCAAAGGTCGATGCCGGACCGATCACCGGGCCAAGACCGGGGCCGACATTGGAAACAGCTGTGATGGCTCCGGAGACGGCCGTCAGGAAATCGAGACCGACGGCGGCCAGAGCGATACTCAACAGAACGAAACTCAGCGCGTAGACGAAAAAGAAACTCATAACGGACAGGATAACTTCCCGGCTCAAAATCGTGCCGCGGTAGTGCGGCAGGAAGACGCCGCTTGGATAAAGCAGGCGTTTGAGCTGGATGACGGCGACGGCGTAGAGAATCTGGAAACGGAAAATTTTGATTCCACAGGTCGTCGAACCGGCGCAACCGCCGACAACCATTAAGAACAAAAAAAATGTTAGCGGGAAGGCGCCCCATGCGCTGTAGTCCGAATTTGCGTATCCCGTTCCCGTTATGGTCGTCGAAACGCTGAATGCGGCGTGTTCAAGTGCAACATTCCATGGTTCGTCCAGATAAAATATCAGGTAGAGCGTCATCATGACCACGGAAAGGCAGATAATCCCGAGGAACCAGCGAACCTGTGTGTCGCGGAGCAGATCGCCCGGGTGTCCGGTTACGGCTCTCAGGTAGAGCACAAACGGCAAACCCCCGCACAGCATGAAGAAAATGGCAAGGATTTCAGCGTGATTCGTGTCGTAGTGACTGAAAGACGTGTCGAACGTTGAAAATCCGCCGGTCGCGATTGTCGTCATGGCATGGGCGACCGCATCAAATGCGCTCATTCCGGCCCAGTAATAACAGATTCCGCAGATTGCCGTCAGTGCAACATAAACCAGAGAGATTGCGCCGGCGATCTGGGCGGCTTTGGGGAAAGCTTTTTCGTTTTCTGAAGACTCCGTTCGGAACAGTTGCATCCCCCCGACTTTCAGGAAGGGGAGCAGAGAGAGCGCCATGACAATAATTCCGATTCCGCCGAGCCATTGCAGCAATGCGCGCCAGAGCAGCAGGCCGGGGGGCATGCTTTCAAGATTTGTGATGATTGTTGCGCCTGTTGTCGTTATCCCGGATGTGGTCTCGAATATGGCATCCGCCGGAGAAAAATGAATATCTGATAACATAAACGGCACAGATGCGAACAGGATAACGACCAGCCAACTGGATGTCGTTAACAAGAAGCCCTGTCGCGTGTTCAATGTGAACCGGTCTTGTGCGTTCCCAAGGGCCAGAGTGCCGCCGACAAAGGCGGTAAACAACATCGCGATAAAAAAGCTTTTCCAGTTTGACGAGCCGGCCAGCAGGTCGACGGCCATCGGAAAAACCATACTGGCTCCGAGGATCGTCAGCAAAAGGCCGAGGACATGGAGAACGGGTTTGAGATCCATGAGGCATTCTCTCTTTTCAGAAAAATCAACTCAAGAATAACCCGTTTTTATGGCGCCCGAAAGGGGCAAGGCCGGAGGGGAGGGCTCCGGCCTTGCTGTTCTTTTTTTCTGCTTTTATTGGGGCAGGGAAGGTTTATTCGAAAGAAATGTTGGCCCGGCGGTTGGCGGGTTCGCGTACGTTATCCGCCGTGTCGACGAGAAGCTCTTCTTCCCCTTTGCTTTCCACCCGGATGACGTCGGGATCTATGTCGCGTTTGATCAGCTCGTCGCGGATCGTGTTTGCCCGCCGCAGGGAAAGCTTCCGGTTATAGGTTCTCGGACCGGAGGTGTCGGCATGCCCTGTGACTCTGACAAGATCCGTTCCCCCGCGGGCTCTGATCTCATCCGCGACAGCGTCGAGGACTTCGTTCCCTCCGGACCCGACCCGGGAAGAGTCCCAGTCGAAGAAGACGAGATACATGGCGTTTTCCTTGGCCATGGGCTGTGAGGCGTCCACACCCATTGGCATGACCGGCGGTGGCACCATGGTTTCCGGCTCCGGTTCCGGCGCGGGCGGCGGGGCCATCGTTCCAACTTTGGCTTCAAGGGCGTTCATCGCTTCCATAAATGCGGATTTGCATCCGAGAATTTCGTCGGCCTGCCAGTTTTCTTCCTGCTGTTCGATCCAGCAATCGTATCGGGCCTGGGCGATAGCCGTCTGGACCGGCGCGAATTCCCGGCTCCCCACGTCAAAAGCGGAAATCAGCCGGTCACGGGCGGAGCCAAGCTCTTCTATATGTTCCGGCAGCAGATTCCAGTCGACCGTCGGCTCCGGCATAACCACTTCTCCGGCTGCTGCGGCAAGGCCTTTACGGGCGAAATGCAGTGCATCCGGGTAATCAAACATTTCCTTGAGTTCGCGGTTTGCGAATGTGCGATATTCTCCGGCCAGCTGGCGCGTAAAGGGGTTTCCAACCGCCTGCGCTTCGTTTAGAGCCTCTACTTCTGTAAAACTCTCATATCCCGTGCAGCCACCGAGCAGCGCAACTGTTCCGGCAATGGCAAAAAACCGTGTGAATTTATACATTTCTACTCCCTAACTTGAACCCTATCGTGTTGGAAATCCTATCCTGTATATAGAGATCTCCCTCGAATGTGTAAACAGAGATTATGCTTTTTTCCCTGTTTTATTGCTATTTGGGCGTTCGGTCATAGAATGTTCGGGGGCGGCTTTGCTCCGGTCTGTTTTCGCGGCTTGCAAAACCGGAACAAAAGGGCTAAATATTCTGCCGTACTCCGGTCCGCCCGGGGGAAAGGACTTTTGCGGGTGTAGCTCAGTGGTAGAGCATTAGCTTCCCAAGCTAAGTGTCGAGGGTTCGATTCCCTTCACCCGCTCCATTTCCCATAAATTATTTTTCTTCAAAACATATCGTAGGACTTGCCGCCGGGGTGGATTGTGGATTATCCTTGATAGTATCTTGCGCTGAGTCGCTTCGTCGACTCTTCCTTATATCACATCAAGAAGCTGTACGACATCCGAGCGTATCCGCTCCTTATAAAAACAAAACTGACGGCAGAAGGGTTTGCCTATGGGCGAATGCATGAAAGCGAGACGGGCGATGGTTCATAGTCAGATTGAGACGTCGGGCGTGAATGATACGGCGCTTCTGTCTCTTTTCTCTGTCGTTCCCCGGGAAATTTTTGTGCCGGAAGATCGCCGGTTTGCTTGTTACAGGGATGTTCCGGTCGATCTTGGAGGCGGGCGCGTTCTTATGCCTGCGAGTATGTGCGCGCGTCTTCTTAATGCTGCGGCGCCGGAGAGAGGCGATGTCGCTCTCAATCTCGCCTGTGGAACCGGCTATGATGCCGCCATTCTCTCAGGGCTTGTTGAAACTGTGATCGCGCAGGACGAGAATCCTGATTTCTCCGATGCGGCCGGGCAAATCTGGGAGGATCTCGGCTGCTGTAATATTGTTTCCGTACAGGGGGGCTTGAGAAGCGGCGCGCCGAAGCATGCTCCTTTTTCGTTGATTTTTGTCGGTGGGGGGGCTGTGCCGCAAGTTCCTGAAATCTGGAAAAAACAACTTTCTATCGGCGGACGGCTTGTCGCTGTCGAGCATAAGACCCCGCAGCATCCGCTTGGGGAAGCTGTTTTGTATAGAAAAATTGCGGAAAATATCTGTTCGCGCGATGTCCTTTTTGAAGCGGCGTTGCCGGATCTTCCTGAAATGCATTCCGTTCCGGCTTTTGTTCTGACGTAGATGAAAAGCCGGAGATCTGTCGAGGTTTGAAATGTCGTGTTCTTTTAAATCGAAATCCGGGGTAAGAAAAACCGCGCTTTTACCGGCGGTCTTGATGTTGCTGTCGCCGGGGACACTTTGTGCGCAGGAGACGACAATCAAAACCGAAAGACTTTCTTCGGGAGAAATTCCGGCCGCATCATGGACGGGACCATGGGGAGCGCAGGAAGAGAAATCCCGCAAATCAGCGAGTCCAAATGTTTTGTATTATTTGAAAAAGGCCTATGACGAAAATCCTTCTCTCAGGGCGGCCCGGGCCGAGCTTCTGGCTTCGTATGAAAAATATCCTCAGGCAGCGGCCGGATATTTGCCGACGGTTTCCGTGGACGGCGGCGTAACGGGGTCATCTCTGGACGGTGACGGTATTACGGGCGTCAACGATGACGGCGCGACATCTTATGAAATCGAGGCCGGAGTGTCGCAGCCGGTGTTCAGGGGCGGCCAGACGCTTGCGGCGCTCCGGGCCGCAAAGAGCGCCGTTGAGGCTCAGCGTTTCCTTTTACGTGCGGAAGAACAAAACGTTATCAGGCAGGCCGGTGTTGCTTACCTAAATCTTGTTCGGGATCAGGCTCTTGTTTCGCTTGCCGAGAACAATCTCAAGCTGATTTCCCGTCAAAGAGACGCAACCCGGGATCGATATGAGGTCGGGGAATTGACAAAAACGGACCTTGCGCAAGCAGATGCGAGATATGCGGAGGCGGAAGCTCAGTTGATTACGGCCAAAGGGGACTATCAGGCGTCGGCCGCAAAATTCCGCCAGGTGACGGGAGCAACTCCGCCGGACCGTCTTCCTGCAATACCTTCACTGGAAATTTCTTTTCCGGAAAATCTGGATCTGGCTCTTGAGGCCGGTTTTCGGAATAATCCGTCCCTGAATGCGTCCATAGCTTTGAATGCGGCTTCGAAAGAAGACGTCCGCCGGATTTTCGGTGAATTATTGCCGCAGGTCAGTCTTGTCGGCTCATGGACGAAAACATGGGATCCGTCTCCCGGGCTTTATGATGACCGGACAACCAAAATTTTGGGCCTGAGTGCCAGCGTTCCGTTATATCAGGGGGGGGCGACCCGTTCGCGGGTTCGGGAGGCGAGATATACAGAAAATCAAACCTTAATGGAAATCGATGAGACACGACGCTCCGTTCGTCAGAGCATCGTCGATGCCTGGGAGGGCTGGCAGACGGCGAAGGCTGAAATACTTTCCCGTAAAGCGCAGGCTGAAGCCCAATCCATCGCCAGAGAAGGCGTTTTACAGGAATCTCGTGTGGGGACCCGGACGGTTCTGGACGCGCTGGATGCCGATCAGGAATATCTTGACGCGCGTGTTGCTCTTGTGACGGCCCAGACTGACGAATCGACGGCGCGTATGGCTCTGGCCGAGTCGATAGGATGGCTCACACCGGAAATTCTGGGGTTTGAAAGCTATGAATCAGGTTATGATGACGCTCTTCAAAGGACAAAAAACAGGTTTTTTAGTCTTGGGCGTGAATTAATTGAGGACAGACGTTAGACGTGCTTTGACAAGAACCTGAATTTATTCGAGACTTTGTCAGGATACGCGTAGAGTAAGTACATAAACAAAAGACAAAGACAGATTAATGGCAGAACAGGACGCAGAGGAACAGGAACCGTCAATCGAGGAAATCCTTACCTCTATCCGCCAGATTATTTCGGATGACGATGAGGACGGCGAAACCGAATCGCCCGAGCCCGAATCTGTGCCCGATGCTCCTGAGCCGGAACCAGAACCTGAGCCAGAGCCAGGACCTGAACCTGAACCTGAACCAGAACCCGAGTCAGAACCTGAGCCAGAACCGGAACCGGAACCTGAACCCGAGCCGGAACCAGAACCTGAGCCGGAACCAGAACCTGAGCCCGAGCCCGAGCCGCTGCCAGATGATGATATTCTTGAATTGACGGAACGGGTCGAAGATGATGCGGATGCCGATATCGATGCTATTATGAACGATATTTCGGAAGAGCTTTCTGAGGATTCCGAGCCGGAATCTGTGCCGGAAAGCGATGCTTATGATGAAGAACTCGATTCCCTGATTTCCGATACGGCCCGCGAAGCTTCCATGGCCTCTTTGGCGAAACTGACGTCCCGGATGGCGATCAACCGTCTGGATTCGGCCAGCGGGGTGACGCTGGAAGACATCGTCCGAGACCTTATGCGCCCGATGCTCAAGGACTGGCTTGACGAGAATCTGCCGAAAATGATTGAGCGGCTCGTCCAAAAAGAGCTTGAAAGGCTTGCACAGCAGGCTCTCGACGATTAAAACCGTCCTCTGTAGATCATCATTATGAATTCAGGAGTTTTAGATGCTGGAGAAAACCTTTCAGCCGGACGGGATCGAGTCGCGCTTGTTGGATAAATGGGAAGATGAGGGCGTTTTTGCCTGTGACCCGGGCAGTTCCGCCGCGCCGTTCACGATTATGATGCCTCCGCCGAACGTGACGGGGAACCTCCATGTCGGCCACGCGCTGACTTATACGCTTCAGGATATTCTGACCCGCTACAAACGGATGAAAGGTTTTGATGCGCTCTGGCAGCCGGGCACGGATCACGCTTCGATCGCCGTGCATATGGTCCTTGAAAATCAAATGGCGCAGGAAGGAACGGATCGCCAGACGCTTGGGCGTGAGGCCTTCATGAAGAGGGCATGGGAATGGAAAGATTTCTCGCACGGCAAAATCACGGGGCAGCTCCGGCGTCTGGGTGTCGGGCCCGACTGGTCGCGGGAGCGGTTTACGATGGACGAAGGCCTGTCGGCGGCGGTGACGAAGATCTTTATCGATCTTTATAACGATAAACTGATTTATCGCGCCGAGCGGCTTGTGAACTGGGATCCCGAGCGTCAGAGCGTGATCTCCGATATTGAAGTCGAAATGAAAGAGGTGAAGGGGCATCTCTGGCACATCCAGTATCCGATTGAGGGGGATGAGGCCCGTACGATCACGGTCGCGACGACACGGCCGGAGACGATGCTGGGGGATACGGCGATTGCCGTGCATCCCGATGATGAGCGGTACAAGGATCTTGTCGGGAAATTTGCGGTTTTGCCGCTGGTTGGGCGTCTTTTGCCGATTGTTGCCGATGAATACGCCGATCCGGAGCAAGGGAGCGGGGCCGTCAAGATTACGCCGGCGCATGACTTTAACGACTTTGAGGTCGGCCGCCGTCATAATCTGGAGGTTATCAACATCTTTGATGAGCGCGCGCATATCAATGAAAATGCGCCGGATGAGTATCAGGGGCTGGAGCGTTTTGAAGCGCGCAAGCGCATCTTGGCGGAGCTTGAAGCGCAGGATCTTCTTGTTAAAGTTGACGATATCAAGCACGCGGTGCCGCTCGGACAGAGGTCGGGGGTTCTGATTGAACCGTATTTGACCCTGCAATGGTTCTGCGATTCGCCGACCTTGGCCAAGGAAGCCGCCAAGGCTGTGCGTGACGGGCGGACGTCGTTTTATCCCAGGCAATACGAGAACATGTATTTCGACTGGGTCGATAATCAGCTTCCGTGGTGTATCTCGCGCCAGCTCTGGTGGGGGCATCAGATTCCGGCATGGTACGATCAGGACGGGAATGTCTATGTCGCCGAGAGCGAGGAACAGGCTCTTCAGGATGCCCGCGAGGTGCATGGAGATAACGTCAGGCTGACCCGCGATTCGGATGTTCTGGATACCTGGTTTTCTTCGGCATTGTGGCCGTTTTCCACGCTTGGCTGGCCGGAAAGAACGCCGGAGCTTGCGCGGTATTACCCGACCGACGTCCTGATTACCGGGTTTGACATTATCACGTTCTGGGTTTCCCGGATGATGATGTTCTCGCTCTATGCCATGAAAGAGGTCCCGTTCCGGGATGTCTATATTCATGCTCTGGTCCGGGACGAAAAAGGCCAGAAAATGTCGAAATCCAGGGGGAACGTGATCGACCCGCTTGAGATGATCGACAGATACGGGGCAGATGCCCTGCGCTTTACCCTGTGTGCGATGGCGGCGCAGGGGCGGGACATTCGTTTGTCGGAAGAGCGGATAGAAGGCTACCGGAATTTTGCGACGAAGCTCTGGAACGCGGCGCGTTATTGCCAGATGAACGGCTGTACGCCGGATCCCGATTTCGATCCGGCGGCGGCGCAATATACGCCGAATAGCTGGATTATCGGCGAAGTCGCGCGGACGGTTCAAAAAATTGATGCCGCTATGGACGCCTACCGTTTCAATGAGGCCGCCGGCCAGATTTATCATTTTACGTGGGGGACGTTCTGCGACTGGTATCTGGAGTTTACGAAACCGGTTCTTTCGGATGCGCAGAATGCTTATGCCGATGAGACCCGCAAAACGACAGGCTGGGTTCTGGATCAAATTCTGGCTCTTTTGTCGCCGTTCATGCCGTTTATTACGGAGGAGCTCTATAACAACATCGCCGCCCGGCCGCCGGGCGCGGATATCCTGATGGTCCGTCCTCTGCCGGACGCGGCGGCGATCCCGCAGGTCCCGGACTCCGGAAAGGCGATGGACTGGCTGATCCGGACGATCTCGGAGATCCGGAGCGTGCGTTCGGACATGAATGTTCCGGCGGGCGCGAAAATCGATCTTCTCGTCAAGGGGGCGTCCTGTGCGACGAAAGAGAATTTTGGCCGGTTTGAGGAAATCATGTGCCGGATGGCCCGTCTGGAGACGATCCGTGTGCTTGAGGATACGGACGATCTTCCGAAAGGGGCTGTGCGGACCGTGGTGGATGAGGCGACACTGGCCCTGCCGATTGCGGATATTATCGATCTCGACAAGGAACGCGCGCGCCTGCGCAAGGAGATCGACAAGCTTACAAATCAGATTAACTCAATCGATCAGAAACTTGAAAACAAGAAGTTTATTGAGAACGCGCCGGACGAGGTTATCGGCGAGCAAAAGCGCCGCCGCGAAGATGCGGAATCAACCCGCGAAAAACTGACCCAGGCGCTCGGCCAGCTTGATGCTGCGTGATGTGTACAGGAAGCTCTGCAAAAGCCCTTTTTTGCACAGAAATCGTCATCCCGGCGTTCGCCGGGATGACGTTGTTTGGGGTAGGGGAATAAGGAAAGGGCGTAACGATTTCTCATTACGCCCTTTTTGTGTTCCGTTTTTCCGGTCTGATTACGCGGATTTGGAATTGCCTTTTCCGTCTTCTTTTGCGCCGCCAAGGAAGTTTCCGAAACGACTGTTGAATTTGTCGAGCTGACCGCGTGACGTAATTTTGACGCCGCCGCCTTGCCACACGGGGTGGGACAGGGGGTCGACGTCAAGACGGATCACGTCCTGCTTGCTTGTCGAACGCGTTTTGTACTCGGTTCCGTCCGTCATGATGACCGTGATTTCACGGTATTCCGGATGAATATCTTTTTTCATTGTCCCAACTCCTCTATAAAGATCGGGCACTCTTATAGGGGGTTTAAATGCAAAAAGCAAGCAATTGGTGGAAAAAAGAAGATTACGCGCGCAAGCTTCCGCGGCTGCGTATGCGCCGCCGGATCATGCAGGCTGTTCGCCAGACGTTTGATGATATGGGATTTGACGAGGTTGAAACCCCGGTGCTTCAGACCTCTCCCGGTCTGGAGCCCCATTTGCATGCGTTTTCGACGGATCTATACGGCCCGGATCTTGAAAAAACCGGGACGGCGTGGCTCCACACCAGCCCCGAGTTTGCGATGAAGAAGCTCCTCGTTGCGGGCGTACCGAAAATTTACCAGATAGCAAGGGTTTTCCGGAACGCGGAAGACTCCTCTCTTCACAGTCCGGAATTCACGATGCTCGAATGGTACCGGGCCGGAGCGGACTACAGAGAGGTCATGGACGATTGCGTGACCCTGTTCCGGAGTGTCGCCCGGGCGATTGAATGTCAGGCGCTGCGTTACAGGGATCTCACCTGCGATCCGTTCGCTGACTGGGAAATGATCACACTCGATCAGGCGTTTGAAACATATGCGGGGTTTGCGCTCGCCCCGTATCTGGAGGACAGGACAGCTTTTGCCGCGCGGATCCGGGAGGAGGAAATCCGCGTGGCGGAAGACGATAGCTGGAAGGATCTGTTTTTTCGGGTCTTTTTGGAGCGGATCGAGCCGCGGCTCGGGATCGGGCGGCCGACGATCATATATAACTATCCTCGATCCATGGCGGCGCTTTCGCGGATCTGTCCGGACGATCCGCGCTATGCGGAGCGGTTCGAGCTTTATGTCTGCGGCATGGAACTCGCCAATGCCTTCGGCGAACTGACCGATCCGGAGGAGCAATTGCGGCGGTTCGAGGCGGATATGGACCTGAAAGAGCGGCTGTACGGGAAGCGTTATCCGATCGATCCCGATTTTATCGATGCGCTCAGGGCGGGCATGCCGGAAGCGAGTGGGTCCGCGCTGGGGATCGACCGGTTCGTTATGCTTTTAACCGGGGCGGATCATATTGAGGATGTGCTCTGGTCGCCGGTCAGGATATCTCTATGATCCCAGCTACAGAAGTCTATTCTTATCCATAGTTCAGGTTCCTGTAGAGGGATAGAACGCGCTTGTGTGTCATTTGGCTTTTCCGCGCGCCTGATTTGAGATCGCGCAAGTTTTTCCGGGCCCCCTCTTTTTCTCCTGCTGTTCTGTGATATAAATAACGTCCAGTAAGCTCTTTCTTTGACCGGACGGGAATCGATCATATGGCCCCCCCTGACTTCCTGATGGATTATTATCCGATTCTGCTCTTCCTTGTGATCTCGGGAGGCTTATCCGTCCTGATGGTTGTCGCCTCTTTGATCGCGGCGCGCCAGAAGCCGGACAAGGATAAACTCGCGGCATATGAATGCGGTTTCGATGCATTTTCGGACGCGCGGCGGCGTTTTGACGTGCGCTTTTATCTCGTGGCGATTTTGTTCATTATTTTCGATCTTGAAGTCGCCTTTTTGTTTCCGTGGGCGATATCGCTCGGGGCGATCGGAATCTTCGGGTTCTGGTCGATGATGTTGTTTCTTGCCGTCCTGACGGTCGGTTTTATCTATGAATGGCGCAAAGGCGCGCTCGACTGGGAATAACAGGAAAGCCAATCATATGTTTCACGATCGCAAAGTCATGAATGCGCCGAAGATGCCGCCGGGGATCATGGATTTCCCGGCCCCCGAAGAGCAGGATATCATTCCTGCGGCGATCTCGGAGCATGTGAAAGACAAGGGATATCTCCTCACGCAGGCCGATGCGCTCTTTGACTGGGCGCGGACGGGCTCCATGTGGCCGATGACCTTTGGTCTGGCCTGTTGCGCGGTCGAGATGATCCACGCCTATATGAGCCGTTACGATCTTGACCGGTTCGGGATTATTCCGCGTCCGTCGCCCCGCCAGTCGGATGTGATGATCGTGGCCGGCACGTTATGCAACAAGATGGCCCCGGCATTGCGCCGGGTCTACGACCAGATGCCGGAGCCGCGCTGGGTCATTTCGATGGGCTCATGCGCGAATGGCGGCGGATATTATCATTACTCATATTCTGTCGTTCGGGGCTGCGACCGTGTGGTCCCGGTCGATATCTATGTGCCGGGCTGCCCGCCGACGGCGGAGGCTCTGGTCTACGGATTGCTGCAACTCCAGCGAAAAATCCGCCGGGAAGACACGCGGATTGTGAGATAACACATGCCCCAGACAGAGACCGCAAAGGAACACATCGCCGAAGCCCTTGAGGATATGGCCGAGTTTATCGATGAGGAGCTTGAAGATCTTCTCGGTGCGCCGCACGAAACGCGCGGCGGAGAGGTCTGTTTTACGTGCCCGCCGGAGAATTTGCGCGCCGTTCTGACGTTTTTGCGCGATAACCGGGAATGTCAGTTTCAGATGCTGATCGACGTGTTCGGGGTCGATCATCCGGATCGCCCGGCGCGGTTTGAAATCATCTATAATCTTTTGTCGATTCGCCAGAACGCGCGTGTACGTGTCTATGTGAACATACAGGAAGACGTGCCGGTCCCGTCCGTGCATGATATCTTCAGCAGTGCTTTGTGGTATGAGCGCGAAGTCTGGGACATGTTCGGCGCGATCTTCTCCGGTAATCCGGATTTACGGCGGATTTTGACGGATTACGGCTTTGACGGCCATCCGCTGCGCAAGGATTTTCCGCTGACGGGCCGGGTCGAGGTGCGTTACGATCAGGCGCAAAAACGGGTCGTCTACGAACCTGTGCGTCTCGTTCAGGATTTTCGGCGTTTTGATAATCTCAGCCCGTGGGAAGGCATGACGGATGTTCAGATTCCCGGGGATGAAAAAGCGGTCAGGCAGACCGTGATGCCGTCCGGAGAACGCGGCGATGTTGGAAATCGCGAAGAAGACCGAAGGGATAAAAACAAGGAAGAGGGAGCGGGAGACGAATGAGCGTCGACAAGGGAACAGCCGTCAATACCGCACCGGCAGATGACGAACCGGATGAGCCGGTTCTGGCCGACGCATGCGCCGCCGCGGTCCCGATGGGGGATCAAACGCGGATCCGTCCGTATACGATGAATTTCGGCCCGCAGCATCCCGCCGCGCATGGCGTTCTGCGCCTTGTTCTGGAGATGGACGGAGAGGTTGTCGAGCGCGCCGACCCGCATATCGGCTTGTTGCACCGCGGCACGGAAAAGCTGATTGAATATAAAACCTATATGCAGGCTCTTCCGTATTTCGACCGTCTGGACTACGTCTCTCCGATGAATCAGGAGCATGCCTTTGCGCTGGCCGTTGAGAAACTTCTCGGGATTACGGTCCCCGAACGCGCGCAATATATCCGGATTTTGTTCAGCGAGCTGACCCGTGTCCTTAACCACCTCCTGAATATCACGACATTCGCGCTTGATGTCGGGGCGATCACGCCGACACTCTGGGGCTTTGAAGAGCGCGAGATCGGCATGGAGTTCTACGAACGTGTCTGCGGCGCGCGCCTGCATGCCAATTATATCCGGCCCGGCGGCGTCGCGCAGGATCTTCCCTCCGGCCTCGCCGACGATATCGGAGAGTGGATCGAAGGATCGGCCGGAAAGGTCATCGACGATCTTGATAACCTCCTGACGGAAAACCGGATCTTTAAACAGCGCACGGTCGATATCGGCGTCGCTTCGCCCGATCAGGCGCAGGACTGGGGATTCACGGGGCCGATGCTCCGCGCCTCCGGAATTCCGTGGGATCTGCGCAAGGCACAGCCGTATGACCTGTATGAAAAGATGCATTTCGACGTGCCGGTCGGCAAAACGGGAGATTGTTACGCCCGCTACCTCGTGCGTATGGAGGAAATGCGCCAGTCCCTGCGGATGATGACGCAATGTCTGGGCGAGATGCAGGCCGGACCCGTCAAGGTCGACGATCACAAGGTCGTTCCGCCGCGTCGCGCCGAGATGAAACGCTCGATGGAAGCTCTCATTCATCACTTCAAGCTCTTCACGGAAGGGTATCACGTTCCGGCCGGGCAGACCTATACGGCCGTAGAAGCCCCGAAAGGCGAGTTCGGGGTTTATCTGGTCTCCGACGGCACGAACAGGCCCTATCGTTGCCGGATCAGAGCGCCCGGTTTCGCGCATCTTCAGGCACTGGAATTTCTCTCAAAAGGCCACATGCTGGCCGATACCGTCGCTGTCATCGGCGCAATGGATGTCGTGTTCGGAGAGATCGACAGGTAAGAGTGAGGGCAACACGGTAATCCCTTGAAAAAAATGTATGAGCTATAACCTGCTGATATAATTAAATTCCGTCATCCTCTGCGAAGGCAGAGGATCCATTTCGAAGTTTTCGCGAGCGGATGACGGTTTTAGTTGATTGCCGCGGTGAGGGCAATGCTGTCATTGACCCCAATGCTATCATCCTGTATGATAGAAACATGCAATCAAGTGATCTGACATCTTTGAATATTCGCCGGATCGAACGCTCGGTCAAAGAGCGTTTGCGCATCCGCGCGGCCATGCACGGGCATTCGATGGAAGAAGAAATCCGCCGGATCCTGACGAAAGCCGCAGAAAGCCCGGATGATGATTCTTCGCCGCAAAAGGATAGAACGCTCTACGAAGCCGTGCGTTCTATTGTTGAGCCATATGGCGGATTTGATCTCGAGCCTCCCCCACGCGAGGACTATCCGGGGGAGCCTGACTGGCTCAAGGACTGGACATGATTCCCGGCGGCCATATCACCATTCTGGATACGAATATCGTCTCGGAATTGCTCCGTCCGGAATTGGATGAAAATGTCGCGTTATGGGCGGACAGGGCGAGCGCCGGGAATTTTTACACGACCTCTGTGACGATGGCGGAAAGTTTCTACGGCGCGCACCTGATGCCGCAGGGAAAGCGCAAGGCCGATTTGCTGCATGTCCTCGAACATTTTTACGGGAAAACACTGTCCGGCCGTATTCTGCCTTTTGATACGTCCGCGGCCCGGACGTATGCTCTTCTGCTTGCCGACCGAAAAAAATCCGGGCGGTCCATGCCGGTGGCCGACGCCATGATCGCTGCGATCGTACGTGTGCACGGGGGTGTGCTCGCCACACGGAATATTCGGGATTTCGACGGTTGCGGGATTGCGCTCATTGATCCTTTTGCGGGATAAATGTAAAACTGTCTCTGACGCTCAATAACGCAGACGTATCATGAAAAAAATATTTGAACCCGACGCGGCATATCAACCTGACACGTTCGCCTTCAAGGATCCCAAAAAGGTGAAGGATATTCTGGGCCGTTATCCGCAAACGCATCAAGGCCGGCGCAGCGCCGTCATGCCTCTTCTGGATCTGGCACAACGCCAGACGGCAAAGGAAGGTCTGAAGGCCGATCCGCCACATGGCGGCTGGATTCCGCGCGCGGCAATGGATGAGATCGCGCGCATGCTCGACCTGCCGCCGGTCAAGGTCTATGAGGTTGCGACGTTTTATTCGATGTTCCAGCTTGCCCCGGTCGGCGTGCATCTTATTCAGGTCTGTACGACAACACCGTGCTGGTTGCGCGGATCGGATCGCATCCTCGAAACGTGCCGGGAGAAAGCCGGGATCGACCTCGACGAGACCCGGCCCGATGGAAAATTCACACTGGTAGAGGTCGAATGCCTCGGGGCCTGCGTGAATGCGCCGATCGTCCAGATTAACGACGATTATTACGAAGATCTGACGCCGGAACTGATGGAAGACATTCTGGACGCTCTGGAAAAAGACAAAAAGCCGAAAACGGCAAAAACGGCCAAAATACCTGGCAAAACACCTGAATCGTCACCCCGGCGAAAGCCGGGGTCCAGTTGATTTTTTTCTGGATTCCGGCTTTTGCCGGAATGACGGGCTTTTTGATGTTTGACCGACTACGAATATAAGGATCAGGTTGTTGTGTTAAAAAAAGAAGACCGCATGTTCCCGAATTTGTACGGGACCGAATCTCCGGGGCTGGCCGCGGCGAAAGCGCGCGGGAGCTGGGTTGATACGAAAACGCTTCTGGAAAAGGGCCGGGACGGGATTATCGCCGAAATGAAGGCCAGCGGATTGCGCGGGCGCGGCGGGGCGGGGTTCCCGACCGGCATGAAATGGTCTTTCATGCCAAAGGAAATTGGCGACAAACCGCATTTCCTTGTGATCAATGCCGACGAATCGGAGCCCGGAACCTGCAAGGATCGTGACATTCTCCGTCACGAGCCGCATAAACTCCTTGAAGGGGCTCTTCTGGCCGCCTTCGCGATGGGCGCACATACGGCATATATCTATATCCGCGGCGAATTCTATCATGAAGCGCAGGCCGTGAACAAAGCCATTGATGAGGCCCGAGATGCCGGATTGATCGGCAAAAACGCCTGCGGCAGCGGATGGGACTTCGATATATACGTACACCGCGGCGCCGGGGCGTATATCTGCGGGGAAGAAACCGCGCTCCTGAATTCGCTCGAAGGCAAAAAAGGCCAGCCGCGCAACAAACCGCCGTTTCCGGCCATGGCCGGGCTGTACGCCTGTCCGACGACCGTTAACAACGTCGAGACGATCGCCTCGGCCCCCGATATCCTGCGGCGGGGCGGGGCCTGGTTCGCAGGCCTCGGCCGGGACGAAAAGAACACGGGAACAAAGCTCTTCTGCCTGTCCGGGCACGTCAATACGCCCTGTAATGTCGAAGAGGAAATGGGCATCCCGCTCAAGGAGTTGATTGAGAAGCACGCGGGCGGCGTCCGCGGCGGATGGGACAACCTGAAAGCCATCATCCCGGGCGGCTCGTCGACGCCGCTCCTGCCCAAAGACATCTGCGGCGCTGTCCGGATGGATTACGATTCGCTCCGCGAGGTTCAAAGCGGCCTCGGAACGGCGGCGGTGATCGTCATGGATCAATCGACGGATATCATCTACGCGATTGCCCGGCTCTCCTATTTCTACATGCATGAGAGCTGCGGCCAGTGTACGCCTTGCCGGGAAGGAACGGGATGGATCTGGCGGATCATGCAGCGCATGGTCAAGGGAAACGCGACCGTATCCGAAATCGATATGCTTCTGGATGTCACGAAACAGATTGAAGGGCACACGATCTGCGCACACGGAGACGCGAGTGCCTGGCCCATACAGGGATTGATTCGCCACTTCCGCGATGAAATGGAAGACCGGATCAGAACCTACCGGAAAACCGCGCCCCGGATAGCCGCGTAATAGCAGCGTAATAGCAGCGTAACAGGACACAGCCATGCCGAAACTGACGATTAATGGAACGGAAATTGAAGTCGCCCCGGGAACGAGCATCCTTCAGGCTGCCGAATCTCTGGGCTATGAAATTCCGCGCTTTTGCTATCACGACCGTTTGAGCGTACCGGGGAATTGCCGGATGTGTCTGGTCGAGGTCGAAGGCGCGCCGAAGCCTGTGGCATCGTGCGCAATGGCGGCCGGGGAAGGAATGATCGTCCATACGGACACGGACAGGGTCCGCCGGGCGCGCCAGAATGTCATGGAATTCCTTCTGATCAACCACCCGCTGGATTGCCCGATCTGTGATCAGGGCGGGGAATGCGATCTTCAGGATCAGGCCGTCGCATACGGCTATGACCGCTCCCGCTACCGCGAATCGAAACGGGCTGTCCCGAACAAGAATATCGGCCCCCTGATCAAGACAATCATGACCCGGTGCATCCAGTGTACGCGATGCGTACGCTTTGGCGAGGAAATCGCCGGGGTGACGGAACTCGGCCTTCTGCATCGCGGCGAAGACGTTGAAATCGGAACCTTTGTCGAAAAAGCGGTCTCAACAGAGCTTTCAGGAAATATGATCGATATCTGCCCGGTCGGAGCCCTGACCTCCGCACCGTACGCATACAAGGCCCGCCCGTGGGAGTTGCGGAAAACGCAAAGCATCGATATCTCGGATGCGGCCGGGTCGAACATCCGGATCGACTCGCGCGGCAACGAGGTCCTTCGGATCCTGCCGCGCCTCCACGAAGGGATCAACGAAGAGTGGATCAGCGACAAGGCCCGTTTTTGCTATGACGGCGTGTCGCGCGGGCGTCTCGATACGCCGTGGTTGCGCGATGAGCCGGGCGCGAAACTCCGGCCCGTAAGCTGGGAAGAGGCCCTGACTTTTGTCGCCGGGCGTCTGCGCAAGATCCGGGCCAAAGATATGGCGGCTCTGGCCGGAGATCTCGCGGATCTCGAATCCGTGGTCGCGCTCAAAGACCTGATGACCCAACTCGGCACGCCGCATCTCGATTGCCGGATGGACGGCGCGCGGTTCGATCCGTCATCCCGGGCGAATTATCTGTTCAACACGACGATTGCCGGGCTGGAAAGGGCCGACTGCATTTTGCTCGTCGGCACGAATCCCCGATGGGAATCGACAATGATCAACGCCCGGATCCGCAAGGCATGGCGGCAAAAGAAAGGCGCGCTGCCTGTTGGCTTGATCGGGGAAGAGGCCGATCTGACCTATCCGGTCGAACACATTGGAGAGACGGCTGCGGCCCTGAAAGAGATCATCGGAGGCAAACATCCTTTTGCGAAAAAGATGAAAGCGGCACAGAATCCCGTTCTGATAGTCGGAAGTGCGGTTTTCGCCCGCGAAGATCACGGCGCGATCGCCCACTTGCTCGGCGAACTCGCCAGGAAATACGATATTATCCGGGACGGCTGGAACGGCATGAATATGCTTCACGGCGCGGCGGGGCGCACAGGCGCGCTCGATGTCGGGTTCGTCCCGCAAGCTCCGGATGCGCGCGGTATGGCGGAGATTATCGAAGGCACGCGCAGCGGGGCGGTCAAGGCACTTTATCTCCTTGGCACGGATGAATTCAACGCCCGCGCCGATATCGGCTGGCAATGCTTTGTCGTCTATCAAGGACATCACGGCGACCACGCGGCCATGCGGGCCGACGTTATCCTGCCCGGTGCAGCCTGGACGGAGCAGGACGGGACATATGTGAACGTCGAAGGCCGCCCGCAATTCGCGCGTCAGGCCGTCTCTCCTCCCGGAGAGGCAAAAGAAAACTGGAAAATCATCCGGGCTCTGGCGGAAAGGCTCAATATTCGCCTGCCATACGATACGTCCGCGCATATCTCGGCCCGGATCGCGGCGGACTGGCCGCATCTCGCAAAATGGGACGTCCTTCCGGATCATACGGAGATCGGCGCATGGGATCTGAAAGGGGAGAAAGGCGATCTCTCCGGCGGCGTTCTGGCCAGTCCGGTCAGGAATTATTACATGACGAACCCGCTTTGCCGGGCGTCAGAGATCATGGCACGCTGCCATGCCGCCTTTCCCAAGGGACGTGATGCAGACTCAGGCTCGGAAGACAAGACGGAACAGGAGGCAGCGGAATGATGACGGATCTCTGGGACTTCCTGATGATCATCTGGGCGCATCCGGTCACGGCAAAGCTGCTCCATATCTCGATCCTGAGCGGCGTCGTCCTCGGCGCGGTGGCGTATCTGACCTATGCGGAACGAAAAATTCTGAGTGCCATGCAACGGCGTCAGGGGCCGATGACGGTCGGCCCGCTCGGCCTTCTGCAACCGATCGCCGACGGCATTAAACTCCTCTCCAAAGAGACGATTATTCCGACGCAGGCCAACCGGCCGGTCTTCCTGCTCGCGCCGGTCCTGACCTTCACGCTGGCCCTTCTGGCCTGGGCGGTTATTCCCGTGGATGCGGGGCTTGTTCTGGCCGATATCAATGTCGGGATCCTGTACCTGTTCGCCGTGTCCTCAATGGGCGTTTACGGCGTGATCATGGCCGGCTGGGCCTCGAACTCGCGCTATGCGTTTCTCGGCGGTCTGCGCTCGGCCTCACAGATGGTCTCGTACGAGGTCTCAATGGGGCTGATTATCGTGACGGTCCTGCTTTGCACCGGGACCCTGAACCTCGGAGAGATCGTGCTCGCCGACCGGCCGCTCTGGATGCAGGTGCTTTTATTCCCGATGCTGATTGTCTTCCTGATCTCCATTCTGGCCGAGACGAACCGCGCACCGTTCGATCTTCCGGAAGGCGAATCGGAACTGTCCGGCGGATTTATGGTTGAATATTCCTCAATGTCCTACGCGCTCTTTTTCCTTGGCGAATACGCGAATATGATCCTGATGAGCGCCATGACGACGATCCTGTTCCTTGGCGGCTGGCTGCCGCCCTTTGGGATAGAGGCTTTGGCCGTTGTGCCGGGCGTCGTCTGGTTTATGCTAAAGGTCTGTTTGATTCTGTTCGTCTTTATCTGGTCGCGGGCCTCATTCCCGCGCTATCGTTACGATCAGCTTATGCGCCTCGGCTGGAAGGTTTTCCTGCCTCTGACGTTACTCTGGGTCGTCCTTGTCGCCGGCGTCCTGATCGGCATGGATGCGCTACCGGTTGAGAGTCGTTTCTAACAAGAAATATGGAGCCTAACAGTATGCAGGTCGCGCGGTTTATAAATTCGTTTTTGCTTGTCGAGATCGTCAAAGGGATGGCTTTGACGCTGAAATACATGTTTTTTGTGCCGCGCGCGACGCTGAACTATCCGCACGAAAAAGGACCGATCTCACCGCGTTTCAGGGGAGAGCACGCTCTGCGCCGCTACCCGAACGGCGAAGAACGCTGCATTGCCTGTAAACTCTGCGAAGCGATCTGCCCCGCTCTGGCCATCACGATTGAGGCCGAACCCCGGGACGACGGATCCCGCCGGACGACCCGCTATGACATCGACATGACAAAGTGCATTTATTGCGGCCTGTGTCAGGAAGCCTGCCCCGTTGACGCGATCGTGGAGGGGCCGAACTTCGAATACGCCGTCGAGACCCGGGAAGAGCTGTTCTATAACAAGGATAAACTTCTTGAAAACGGAGACCGCTGGGAAGCCCAGATTGCCGCTAACATCGCCGCCGACAGCCGGTATAGATAGACCCAGAAAAGCACCCGGTGAGGGGTGCTTTTTAAGGAAGGTTGTGTCGTCGGATCGGGAGGCGGATTAATCAGGCTGAGATATCAATCACAGAGCCGCGCGGCTGATTGCCGAATCCGGCTTCCTGTGCCAGGGCACTGTCGTTGTTGACTTCGGATGCCCGAAGGGATTTTGCCTGATTATTGTCCGTTTCCGCTTCTGTGACTGACAGTTTTGCGCCTTCCGGGGTCACAACATTTGATGTTTGTTCCTGCTGCCCCGCTTTTTCAAGCGCCAGGCTTTGCTCGTCCTGATTTTTCTCTTTGGACTGTGTCAGGGAATCGGCGCGGCGATTGTCCTGCTGCGTGCCGATTTGCTGTGCGTTCGTATAAGAAACTTGGGCTGTTGCGCCTGCTAAAGGTCCCACCATGACGATCTCCCATCCGCTAGATAAAAACTGCAACTCTTATAGCATAGCATAAAATATCTTAAAAAACCCTTGAAATCTACTTTTCATTCATTGGCATGACTCGTTAACCGAATAGTAAGGGTTTTGGCGTAATGTATGGCGGAATGTTGGAGACGACGCATATATCCGGAATATCCGAGGCGCATGAGCCGTGATGTCTACAAAAAATTAACGATTCATATGGTAATATGAGATGAGCAAGAGAGGCAGGAGCTTGCGTAATGAATAAAGAATATGTCAGTGGGGATTCAGATGGGTTGGCGCCGATTCTGGTCAAGCTATACGACCAGCATCGCCTCTATACTCTTGCTCATGAAGCAAAAAATAATTCTCAGACGTCCTGTCAGGAACTGGCAGCGACGGTTGGTTCATTGGTTGGAGAAGATCTGACACTCCAGCAACAGGAACTCGTGAGCGATGTTCTTATGGGGATATTGCGTCAGGCCGAAAAAGACCTGCGCGAAACGATGGCGATCCGGCTGGCGACGACCGAAAATGCGCCGCTGCGTCTTGTTCTGGCGCTGGCCAACGATGAAATCGACGTAGCGCGCCATGTTCTTCAGAACAGTCCGGTCCTGAGCGACCAGGATTTGATATATATCATTAAATCGCAAACCGGTCCTTATTGGCGGGAAATAGCGCGCCGGGCGTCTCTGGGCGGCGACGTTATCGCTCTTTTGGCTGAAACCCGGGATGTCCAGACGGCGCGATTACTGATTTACAACGAGATGATTACAATTCCTGATCCGGCAATGGGAACGCTTGCAGATATTGCGCGGACCGTTGAAGACCTGAGTGTGCCGTTGTTATGCCGCAAAGAGTCGTCCGATGCTCTGATCAGGAAAATCTACAAGTATGCGAGCGCAAATATCCGGGCGCAAATCGTTCGGAAGTTCGATCTGAACGAGCAGGAGAGGGCATCTGTCGACGATGCGGCAGCAAGCGCGCGGGCTGAATTGATTGAGCGACATGCGCAGGGAAACCGCTATCCATGGGCGCCGTCTGCAAAAACGGTGGAGACTGCGCAAAAGAGGTATTTGTCAGGCGCCGCGACACGGTTTTCAGATATTCTGGATATTCTGAAAAAAGGAAACATTCCTTCTTTTATTGCACATTTATCTCTTTATACCGATATCGACGTTCCGAGGCTCCACGACCTGATGTGTGCCTCCGAGGGGCGGGGACTTGCTGTTCTGGCGCGGGCGCTCAATCTCTCGAAACCGGATTTCGTGACGATCTTCCTGCTCACGCAGCGCATGCGTTCGAACAGCAAGCTGGTCGATCATCAAACGCTTTCGAGTGCGATTACGTCATATAACCGCATTCGAACAACGACCGCCCGAAAACTGATCCGCGGGTCGGTTCACTAAATCCCCACGAAAACGCGAGTCCGTCAGGTTCAGGCCGCTTTTCTGGCTTTCGCAAGAGCGATAACGCCCGGGAGCTCTTTGCCTTCCATCCATTCCAGGAACGCGCCGCCTGCGCTGGAGACATAGGTGAACCCGTCTTTGACGCCGGCATTTTCAAGCGCGGAGACCGTATCGCCGCCGCCGGCCACACTGACGAGGTGCCCTTCGCGGGTCAACTCGGCAACGGTCTGGGCGAGGGCGTTTGTACCGTTATCGAACGGCTTGACTTCGAAAATCCCCATCGGGCCGTTCCACAGAACGGTTTTCGTCCGGCCGAGATGCTCACGGACCTGTTCAATGGTTACCGGGCCGATATCGATCGCTTCCATGTCGTCCGGAATATCGCCGACGCCGACTACGTCATGCGCGGCGTTCTCACTGACCTCCCGCACGACGATACGATCCTTTGGAAGCAGGATTTCGCATCCGGCCTCGCGCGCGGCATCCATGATCTTGCGGGCTTCATCCGCCATGTCTTTCTCGCACAGGGATTTGCCGACCTCGGCGCCTTGTGCGAAGACGAACGTATTCGCCATCCCGCCGCCCAGAACGAGGATATCGACTTTCCTGATCAGGTTCAAAAGAACGCTGAGCTTCGTCGAGACCTTTGCCCCGCCGACAATCGCCATGACAGGACGTTGCGGCGCTTCAAGGGCCTTGGTCAGGGCGTCAAGTTCGGCTTCCATGAGCGTCCCGGCTGCGGCGGGGAGAAGATGGGCGAGCCCTTCTGTCGAGGCATGGGCCCGGTGCGCCGCCGAAAAGGCATCGTTCACATAGATATCGCCGAGCGCGGCAAGCTGCGCCGTAAATCCGGGATCGTTCTTTTCTTCTTCCTTGTGATAGCGCAGATTTTCAAGAAGACCGATTTCTCCCTCACCAAGGGACGCGGCAAGCTCTTTCGCCGGGGCGCCGATACAGTCTTCGGCAAAGCGGACCGGCCGCCCCCAGCTTTTTTCAAGCGCGGGGCAGAGAAATTTCTGGGAAAACTCGGGCAGAGGCTCGCCTTTCGGGCGGCCGAAATGCGAGAGGACAAGGATTTTCGCGCCGTTTTCGACGAGAAAAGCAACGGTCGGTTTGACGCGGTCGATCCGGGTCGTATCGCTCACAACGCCGTCTTTGGCCGGGACGTTAAGGTCCGCGCGCAGAAGGACGGTTTTCCCGCGAACATTCATATCCTGTAATCTGTTGAACTCCATGGATCCTCCGATGATGTGAATGGGTCTGAATGACAAGACGAATCAATTAATATGTTCCGACACTGATAATAACCCCAAACCCGCTGCAGGCAAGGGGGGAGAATCGGAACGGAACCCATTCCTCAAGCAAGGATGTGTATGCCGGAAGAAAAACACGAAAAAATCTCCTCTTCCGACACGGCTATGATATGCTCTCGACTATTCGACAAACCAGACGCTTGGGGTCACAGGGGAATCGCTTGAGTATGTAAAGTCATGAAGAAATAATGCGGAGCATGGCGTCATTGCCCCATCCTGCGCGTTGCCTGATGCTGGCTATTGAGCTTTTTCCCTTGTTTTTATTAATTTCCATGGGGCAGGTAACAAAAATGCAAAATTATGTTCCTTTAATGTTCTTTTCTTCTTGCGTATAAGAACGAAACGTGTACTCTGAAGGCCGGCAGTCGGGGCAGCCCGATATTGCATCCGTACCTAAATTATGCAAGATCAGGAAAGGACACATTATGAGCGTCACTCCCATCAACGCAGGAAAAACCGATATGCAACAACAATCTCCGGACAAGCAAAAGGCGCTGGACGCCGCGCTTTCCCAGATCGAGCGCGCCTTTGGAAAAGGCTCGGTCATGCGCCTGAACGGCGAGCAGAACCCGATCCAGGTCGAATCGGTCTCGACCGGTTCTCTCGGTCTGGATATCGCGCTTGGGATTGGCGGCTTGCCGCGCGGACGGATCACAGAGATTTACGGGCCGGAAAGCTCCGGAAAAACGACGCTGGCGCTTCATGCGATCGCCGAGGCGCAGAAGCTGGGCGGAACCTGCGCGATCGTCGATGCGGAGCATGCGCTGGATCCCGGCTATGCGCGCAAGCTTGGTGTTGATGTGGACAATCTCCTGATTTCCCAGCCGGACGCGGGGGAGCAGGCTCTGGAGATCGCCGATACGCTGGTGCGTTCAGGCGCGATTGACGTGCTTGTCGTCGACTCGGTGGCAGCGCTGGTGCCGCGCGCGGAACTGGAAGGGGAGATGGGTGACTCGCATGTCGGTCTTCAGGCCCGCCTGATGTCGCAGGCGCTGCGAAAACTGACGGGCTCGATTTCGCGTTCGCGCACGATCGTGATTTTCATCAACCAGATCCGGATGAAAATCGGCGTCATGTTCGGCTCGCCCGAAACGACGACGGGCGGAAACGCGCTGAAATTTTATGCGTCCGTGCGGCTTGATATTCGCCGGATCGGCGCGATCAAGGACCGCGATACGGTGACCGGAAACCAGACCCGGGTCAAAGTCGTCAAAAACAAGATGGCGCCGCCTTTCCGTCAGGTCGAGTTTGACATCATGTACGGCGAGGGGATCTCGAAAACCGGGGAAATTCTGGATCTCGGCATACAGGCGGGCCTCGTCGAAAAATCGGGCGCGTGGTTCTCCGCACTGGGCGAGCGGATCGGTCAGGGCCGGGAAAACGCCAAGCAATATCTTCTTGAACATCCGGACATGATGCAGCAGATCGAGGCCAAAATCCGGGAAAACGCGGGACTGGTCGCCGAACAAATGCTGGCCGGGCCGGAGACTTCGGATGGAGAAGACGCGGATATCGACTCGGAAAAAAATGAAAAACCGGCGGCGGATAGAAAGGCCGGATAAAACGGGCGTCCCCTTGCCAGAGCGCAATCTTTATCCTATGACAGGCAGATGAACACAAAACCGACATGTTTTCAGGATCTGATCCTGATTCTTCAGAATTACTGGGCGCAACAGGGCTGCGCGGTTTTGCAGCCCTATGACATGGAAGTCGGCGCGGGGACGTTCCACCCCGGGACGACGTTGCGCGCGCTCGGCCCGGACCGTATCTGGAAAGCGGCTTACGTCCAGCCGTCCCGCCGTCCGACGGACGGCCGGTATGGCGAAAACCCGAACCGCCTCCAGCATTATTACCAGTTTCAGGTTTTGATCAAACCCTCGCCGCCGGACAGTCAGACGCTGTATTTAAATTCGTTGAAGGCCATCGGTCTGAACCCGCTCGACCATGATATCCGTTTCGTCGAGGATGACTGGGAAAGCCCGACCCTCGGCGCGTGGGGTTTGGGATGGGAAGTCTGGTGCGACGGGATGGAAGTCTCCCAATACACCTATTTCCAGCAGGTCGGCGGGCTGGATTGTCATCCGGTCTCTCTGGAACTGACCTACGGGCTGGAGCGGCTGGCGATGTATGTGCTGGACGTCGATAACGTCTACGACATGCCGTTCAACCCGCCCGGCACGGACGATTCCCTGACCTATGGCGATGTTTTCCTGCGCGCGGAGCGGGAATTCTCGGCCTATAATTTCGAGCACGCGAATACGGATCAGCTTTTCGCCCGGTTTAAGGACTGCGAGGACGAATGCGCGGCGCTCGTCGCCAAAGGGCTGGCGCTTCCGGCCTATGACCAGTGTCTGAAGGCGAGCCACACGTTCAACCTTCTGGACGCGCGCGGCGTGATCTCGGTGGTCGAGCGTCAGGCCTATATCGGCCGCGTCCGGGCTCTGGCGAAGGCCTGCTGTGAAACCTGGGTCGGCGACGGGAACGACCATAAAAAAGAACAAGAGATCAGGGCGGTATAATGGCAGAACTCCTCGTAGAACTGTTTTCGGAGGAAATTCCGGCGCGGATGCAGCGCCCGGCGGCGAAAAGCTTTCTGGCGTCCGTTCTGGGGCGTCTGGAGGCGCTCGGCCTGACATGGGACAATGTCCGCACATACACAACCCCGCGCCGGATCGCGATTTGCATCGACAAATTGCCCCATGATATCCCGGAACGCACGGAGGAAAAGCGCGGCCCGCGGGTCGATGCGCCGGAAAAGGCGATTGAGGGGTTCCTGCGCAGTGCCGGGCTGGAAACGCTGGATGACTGCGAACGGCGGGAGACGCCCAAGGGCGCCTTTCTTTACGCTGTGACGACAACACCGGGCGGCCCGCTGCGCGACGTCCTGCCGGAGGTCGTTCTGGACTCGGTGCGCGAACTGGTCTGGCCGAAATCCATGCGGTGGGGAGAGGGGACGTTCCGCTGGGTCCGCCCGCTCCACAGCGTTCTGGCTCTGTTTGACGGCGCGCCGCTTGAGGGCGAACTGGATCTCGGCGACCGGACGATCCCGTTCGGCGACCGGACCGAAGGCCACCGCTTTCTCTCTCCGGGCCGTTTCGAGGTCGCGGATTTCAAATCCTATGAGACCGGCCTGCGCGAGGCGCATGTCGTCCTTGATGCGGCGGAGCGGGAGGCCCTGATCCACGAGCAGGCCACGGCGCTTGCGCGCAAGGCGAAACTGGCGTTAAAAGACGATCCGGCCCTTCTGGCCGAAGTCGCGGGGCTGGTCGAGTGGCCGGTTGTCCTGATCGGCACGTTCGAGCCGGAATTTCTTGAGGTTCCGCAGGAAGTCCTGATCGAGACGATGCGCGGCAACCAGAAATATTTCGCGCTGATGGATCCGGACGGCAAGCTCTCGAACCGGTTTGTCATCGTCGCGAACATGCCGGACGACCGCGATCACATTGTCTCCGGGAACGAGCGGGTTCTGCGCGCGCGCCTGTCCGATGCGCGGTTTTTCTGGCAGCAGGATTTGAAACTGACGCTGGATGCGCGCCTGCCGCGCCTGAAAGAGATCACTTTTCATGAGAAGCTTGGTCCTGTCGCGGACCGGGCCGCCCGCCTGAAAAATCTGGCGGAAAACATCGCCGGGACAATCGGCGCGAACCCGGTGCAGGCCTGCCGCGCGGCGGAACTGTGCAAGGCGGATCTGGTCAGCGATATGGTCTTCGAATTCCCGGAAGTGCAGGGGATTATGGGCCGGTATTATGCTCTGGCTCAAGGCGAGCCGGACGAGGTCGCGCAGGCCGTCGCGGCGCATTACGCCCCGGCAGGGCCGTCCGATGCGTGTCCGTCCGCGCCGGTTTCCGTTGCTCTGGCGCTGGCCGAAAAACTGGATACGCTCGCGGGGTTCTTCGCGGTCGATTTGAAACCGACCGGCTCGAAAGATCCGTACGCGCTGCGCCGCGCCGCGCTCGGCGTGATCCGGCTTATTCTTGAAAACGATCTGCGCGTCGATCTCGGCGCCCTGTTCGACGACGCGATTGCCGAATATGTGGGGCAGAATTGCGCGGCAGTTCCGGCGGGCGGGACCGCGCGGGCGAAAATCCGGGCCGATCTTCTGGCTTTTTTCGACGATCGCCTGCGCGTTATGCTCCGGGATCAGGGCGACCGGCACGACCATGTGTCCGCCGTCCTGTCGGTCGATACGGGCGGGGATCTCGTGCGCAAGATCGCGCGCCTGAAGGCCCTGACGGCGTTTCTGGACGGCAGCGATCAGGCGGAGAGCCTTCTGACGGCCTATAGCCGCGCGGCGAACATTCTCAAAGCCGAGGAGAAAAAAGACGGCAAGCGCTATGATGGCGCCGTCACGCCGACCGCGCTGAGCGCTCCGGACGAAAAGGCCCTCTATCAGGCGCTGCAGGATGCCGATGCGGTCATCGGCCCGTTTCTGGACAAGGAAGACGACGCGGCGGCACTCGCCGCGATGGCGGGTCTGCGTGCGCCGCTGGATGCGTTTTTCGATAACGTTACGGTCAACGCGGACGACGCGGCCGTCCGCACCAATCGCCTCACCCTCCTCGCCATGATCCGCCGGACCATGGACCGCATCGCCGACTTCTCAAAAATCGAGGGGTAGGAATGTTTTATCCATGTTATTTTAGGGTAGGTGGATTCGTAATTTCTCCATTGGCAAGAGCTTCGAGATAAGCTGCCATCTTTTCCTGTTTGGTTCTTGGTCCCCCTGGAGGTAAAGTATTGGCTGTTTGTCGATGATTCCCGGCGGCGAGTTCAAGTAGAGATGTGTATGCTTGTTGTGCCAGATCTCTTCGTGGACAGCCTGCGCTAAAAATATTTGCAGCGTTCCAAGCCGCCTTAATATCCTCGGCGACTATTTCTTGTGACTGTCTGTCCAGACTTAAAGATCTTTTTTGTTGGGTTTTTGGTGCTGCTTTCCCCATGTTGTACTCCCTGTTACGCAATTTTGTTTGGTGTTCAAAAAACCTGATACATATCAAAATCTGAAGGTTCGGTCTATATGAATTTATCCGATTCCGGGCGAATGAATGCGCCGTCCACAGAGATTATGCCGAAGTTCCTGTACTTTGTGACGTAGAGCCTGAGCAACAGAGCGATCCAGGTCCTGATCGCCGGTTTGTGCTGCAGCCCTGATATGATGTGAGAAGGCTTTTTCTGTAAGCAAACGGATCTGAATTTGTCGTACAGTCTCCAACTCGGATGAATCGGCTAAAGGGAGTGTTTTTCCTGCCTCGTCAACCGCATCCCGAAACGTTGTATTTACATAGCAATTAATAAAGTCTTCCACTGTACGTGACATGGGCATAGGGGGCGCAGTTGAAACACTGGGCCAGGCATTGGTTGCTCCACCATCCATTTTACGCACTCCTCTGTTACGCATTGTCTTTTGTGCCCGTCTTGTTTTTGTTGTTTGAATGCAGGCTTGATGAGTCTTTTTAATTTACATAACAAAAAATGTCAAGGACATTTTTGAAAAAAAGAGATAATCTCCATTGGCATGACGAAATCAAGCAAAAAATGCAGACGGGCGACCGCACGTGGTGTGACGAGTGAGGGGGATGAAAAAAATAGATGAATCGCGAAGACGCGAAGGCGCGAAGGGATTTGCGAAAACTTTGCGTCTTCGCGCCTTCGCGATTCAAAGAAACGGTTTATCCATATCCTCTGCGAAGGCAGAGGATCCATTTTGAAGCCTTCACGAGCGGACGAATGGATCCTCCGGACTCAAGCAAACTTGGCCGGAGGATGACGAAATTGAATTATATCAAAAGGTTAGTGTAATCGAATTTTTTCAAGCGATTACCCTGTGCAGACGGGCGACCGCACGTGGTGTGACGGGTGAGGGGGATGAAAAAATAGAGGAATCGCGAAGACGCGAAGGGATTTGCGAAAACTTCGCGTCTTCGCGCCTTCGCGATTCAAAGAAACGGTTTATCCATATCCTCTGCGAAGGCAGAGGATCTATTTTGAAGCCTTCACGAGCGGACGAATGGATCCTCTGGACTCAAGCAAACTTGGCCGGAGGATGACGGGATTTGATTATATCGGTAGATTATGAAAACATATGCAAAAGCCCCCATTAACACAAAAATCGTCATTCCCGCGATGACGGTTCTATTTTTACTCTTTCTCTGCGTCCTTTGCGCCTCACGGGCTTTGTCTGCCGCGCCTCCAACCCATCTCTCTTGCCCACGGGGTGCGACAGAAATGCTCATCTTCGTCTGTGATCGGCGGTTGAAAGGAATCGCGGGAAGGGGTTTACTATACTAGAGTCGGAGCTACTTTCTGCGCCGCGCGCATGGGACGTTATACGGGACGTTAAAGGATTATTAACGCATTCATGGCATTGTGCGGCATCTGGAATTTCACACAGGACATCTCACATCTCATAAAGATCTTACACCGGAGGGAGCGCATATCATGACAAAATGGGTTTACAGCTTTGGGGGCGAACGCACGGACGGCCGCGCGGACATGAAAAACCTGCTGGGCGGGAAAGGGGCGAACCTTGCCGAAATGGCCTCGCTCGGACTGCCGGTGCCGCCCGGTTTCACGATTACGACCGAAGTCTGTACCTATTACTATGACAACGAAAGCTCTTATCCCGGAGAATTGGGCGATCAGGTTAATGAGGCTCTGGCGATCCTTGAACGCGCAATGGATGCGAAATTCGGCGACCCGGAAAACCCGCTTCTGCTCTCGGTGCGCTCCGGCGCGCGGATCTCGATGCCGGGGATGATGGACACGGTTTTGAACCTCGGTCTGAACGAGAAGACCATTCAGGGCCTGATCAACCGCACGAACAACCCGCGTTTTGCGTGGGACAGTTACCGCCGCTTCGTCCAGATGTACGGCGACGTTGTGCTGGGCGTCCCGCACCATGATTTTGAAGATATTATCGACACTTACAAACGCGAGCATGGAATCTCCCTCGACACCGAAGTCCCGGCGGAAGCCTGGCAGCAAATGGTCGGCGAGTTCAAGGAGCTCGTCGAAAAAGCGACCGGCAAGCCGTTCCCGGACGATCCAATGGAACAACTCTGGGGCGGGATCGGCGCCGTGTTCGGGTCCTGGATGATCCCGCGCGCCGTGACGTATCGCCGGATCAACGAGATCCCGGGCAACTGGGGGACGGCTGTGAACGTCCAGTCGATGGTTTTCGGCAATATGGGACAGGACAGTGCGACCGGTGTGGCCTTCACCCGCGACCCGGCCACGGGCGAGAATTATTTCTACGGCGAATATCTGGTCGACGCGCAGGGCGAGGACGTCGTCGCCGGGATCCGCACGCCGCAATCCCTGACGAAATACGCCCGCGAGAAAGAGGGCGGCGACCTCCCCTCGATGGAAGAAGTGATGCCGGAAGTTTTTGGAGAGCTGGACGGCGTGCGTCATACGCTTGAGAACCACTTCCGCGACGTACAGGACCTCGAGTTCACGGTTCAGGATAAAAAACTCTACATCCTGCAGACCCGGACCGGGAAACGCACGACGCAAGCGGCACTCAAAATCGCGGTCGACATGGAAAAAGAAGGCCTGATCACGAAGGAGGAGGCTCTTTTGCGCGTCGATCCGAAAGGACTCGACCAGCTTTTGCACCCGACGCTTGACCCGGATGCGCATAAAACCATTCTGGCCAAAGGCTTGCCGGCGTCTCCGGGGGCCGCAAACGGCCGCGTGACGTTCACGGCGGACGACGCCGAGGCTCAGGCCGCAAACGGCCCGGTCATTCTGTGCCGTCAGGAAACCTCGCCGGAAGACATTCACGGGATGCACGCCGCGAAGGGGATTCTGACCTCCCGGGGCGGGATGACGTCTCACGCCGCCGTCGTGGCGCGGGGGATGGGCACGCCTTGCGTCGCCGGGGCCGGGGATCTCTTTATCGACACAAAGAGCAAGGTTATGCGGGTCGGCGAATACGAAATTCACGAAGGCGACTCGATCACGATCGACGGCTCGACCGGGGAGGTTATCTTCGGCGAAGTCCCGACAATCCAGCCGGTGCTCTCGGGCGATTTCGAAACGCTGATGGCCTGGGCCGACGAGGTTCGCCGGATGAAAGTCCGCGCCAATGCGGAAACGCCGACGGACGCGCAGACCGCCCGCGATTTCGGCGCACAGGGGATCGGCCTGTGCCGGACGGAACATATGTTCTTCGATCCGGACCGGATCCAGCGTGTGCGCGAAATGATTTTCGCCAGTGAAGAAACGGCACGCCGCGCGGCTCTTGCGCATCTCCTCCCTGAACAGCGCAAGGATTTCAAAGAGCTGTTTACGATCATGCAGGGCTTGCCGGTCACGATTCGTCTTCTGGATCCGCCGTTGCACGAATTCCTGCCGCATGAAGAGGCGGACGTCGAGGAGTTTGCCAAAACGGCCGGGATCGAGCCCGCGCATGTCCACCGCCGCCTTGGTGAGCTGCATGAGTTTAACCCGATGCTGGGTCACAGGGGCTGCCGCCTCGGGATCACCTATCCGGAAATCTATGAAATGCAGGCCGAGGCCATTTTCGAAGCGGCGGTTGACGTTGCCGAGGAAAGCGGCGAAAGCGTCATCCCGGAAGTCATGATTCCGCTGATTGCGACGCGCAAGGAACTTTCGATCCTGCGCAAGCTCGTGGAAAAAACGGCAGAGCGCGTCTTCGAAAACCGCGGCCGGAAGCTGGACTACATGATCGGGACGATGATCGAATTGCCGCGTGCCGCGCTGTGTGCGGATGATGTGGCCAACGACGCCGATTTCTACAGCTTCGGGACGAACGACCTGACACAGACAACCCTCGGGATGAGCCGGGACGATGCCGGAATGTTTCTAAAAGCCTATGTGGAACAGGGGATTTTCGAAACGGATCCGTTTGCCGCGCTTGATCAAACAGGGGTCGGCCAGCTCATTGAAATCGCTTTCCGGAAAGGCCGCTCGGTCAAACCGGATCTGAAGCTCGGCATTTGCGGGGAACATGGCGGGGATCCGTCCTCGATCGGGTTCTGTGAACGCACGGGACTGGATTACGTCTCCTGCTCGCCTTACCGCGTGCCGATTGCCCGTCTGGCGTCGGCGCAGGCCGTTGTCCGATTAAAAGATTGATTATAAAAAAAACAAGATTTAAATTAACATAAACACGCGCTTCACGGCGCGTGTTTTTCTAGCAAGAAAATTACAGGATTAATGTTTTTTTTATTAAAAAGCGCTAGAATTAAATTGGGAAGGTTTTAATAAGAAAAAACAGAGGCGGGAAAAAAATGAACATATTCTTCGGAAGCACAGAAGCATGCTTTGTTCGCCGATGTTTGCAGTGTGGTGTGGTTTTGCTCGCCGTATTTGTTTTTGTCTTGTTTGCGGGGGCAGGAAACGGGTATGCCGCGAGCGAAGATCCTGTCCGCAGCTATAACAAACAATCAAAAATAACGACATATAACCGCCCCGGTGCTGAAAACGGGATCTGGCGGAAAGGCCATAGTGCGCGGTTTTATGCGAGATGTATGAATAGCGGTTCCTGGAAAGCCTATGCTGACGGGATTTGCTATCCTGCGGGACGCGACAGCTGTTCCTGTAATTCAGGCTGTGACACGGATTGGTGTTATAAAAGCTGGGGAACGCGATACGCAAGATCCGGAGATTTGGGGATCAGCCGGATCAACAAATGTTCCGGAAATATATGCCTTTCCGAAAATACGGACTCTCCCGGGAGTGGGGCCTCCCCCGAAATTACGGACGATACCGGGGATCCGATGCTCGCGATTATGCCGCGTGGGGATGGATATATAGAGTTTATCAAAGGCCTGGACGGGGTAAAAGTGAACGGGATTTACTGGCTTAACCTCCGGGGCGGAAACAAATATCTGATGATTCCGACGAAAGGGGACGATTTCGGACGCTTTGTCTCGGAGAATCCGCCTGCCGTTAAGATGCAGAAAGCGTGTATGCCGGCAAGGTTCAGCCCGGGCTGTCCGTCCGCACCGAGTTGTTCCTGCCATTGTTCTCCCTGTCCGGATCCGGATCTGAAATGACGGGAGAGGCGTGTAACGGATAGACCGAAGGTGAATACGGATTTGTATGGAAATAAAATTTTGTGAGTGTTGGAACAGACGTTAAAGAATTCAGAGGAAAGAAAAGGGGCTGGCTATGAAACATGATCTACACGGGAAATGCAGAAATATTTCTGGCGGAAAGCAGGGGTTCACGCTGATTGAGCTTTCGATCGTCCTGTTGATTATCGGGATCCTGACGGCCAGCTTGCTCGGCTTTGCTCAGGTGATGATGAAAAAGCGTCTCCTTGAGCAAACAGACGAGAAAATGAAACAGATTACGCTCGCTCTGGCGAAATACATTGCGGACGATCCGGAAGTGGATATTTCCGAAGATCCGGTCAGCTACCCTTGTCCTGCGCCTCTGACGGCAATTTCAGGGGAGGCGAATTTCGGACGTCCCCTGTGTCCGTCGAATTTCTCAAACACAACGCCGCGGGACCTCGGGGGTGTGTTCGTCGTTCGCGGCTCGGGAGGCCGTGCAGTCCTCGTCGGGGCGGTACCCTCCAGCGAGTTGATGATCGAAGGGAAATATATGCTTGATCCTTACGGAAACAGGTTCACATACGCCGTGACGATGGATCTGGCGAAGCCTGCGTCTCTTCTTGAAGTTCCGCCGCCCGAAGGAGCGATCGGAATTCAGGATGAGTCAGGGACCGTAACATCTTCCGCACCGTTTGCCCTCGTCTCTCATGGAAGAAACGGCGTCGGCGCTTATGCGAACGGCGGTCTGCCGGTTTCGGATTGTCCGTCTCATCTCAAGGGGGACGCGATGAACTGCCAATGGAAAACGTCTCAGACAGCCGTTTTCAGGACGTCAAATGCGTTCACCAAAACATACGATCAAAACTATTTCGACGATAAAACGGTTTATTCTTTCTATCTGACGGAAGATGAAGACGGATGGTGGAAAGCGACGGATGACAGCGGCGTGCATATCGTTCATAAAAACCCCGGGAATGTTGGGGTTGGAACGGACAATCCGGTTGCAAAATTTGAGGTGCACGGGGAAACGGATGACAGTAGTGCTGCCGCTGTGAATATCAGGAGCGGAGATAAAGACAATACGATCATCCTGAACGTTCGCAATGACGGACGCGTCGGGGTTGGGACGGATGACCCGAAACGGAAACTCCACGTAAAATTCTCGAACAACAATCTGGATGATAAAGATGCTGTAGGACGATGGGCCGGTGCGGTGATCGAGAGTACGCGCGGACCGGCGCATCTGATGCTCCGGACATCAAAACCGGATGCGCATTCCGCGATTCAGTTTTCATACGGAAAGGCTTCTGATTCGATTCTCGATTTTGATGACAGCCTTGTAAGAGGAGCTTTTGCATTCGATTATACAACAGGAGGCTTTGCGTGGAGATCGGGCACGGGCGCGAATTTCAATGGTATCGCAAGCCTGGATAGAACGGGAAGCCTGTGGCTGAATAGCGGTGCATGGGCCGGTGATAGTATTTATTCCGCGAATTTGCTTGTTGCAGGAAAAGGCGTTCGAGCCGATACGGGGAATATCATTGCGTCAAGCGGGAATGTTATGGCTTCCGGTAATGTCGCCGCGAGCGTCAACGTCGAAGCTTTGAACAATGTCAGCGCCGGGAACAGCGCCTACGCCAAGCATTTCTATTATAGCGACGTGCCGGGAGGGACGTGCACGGGGACATGCGAGAGTGATGGCGACAGTGACCTGACGGCAATGTGTGCGGCAGGAGAGGTCCTGAGGGGAATTCAAAAAGGCCAGCCTGTCTGTATGACTTTAACGTTCCACTGTTCTTCCGGTCAGGCGCTTAGGGGAATTGTCAATGGACAGCCCCTTTGTGTCAGTATTTCAGGAAGTGGTGGTGATGGCTCATGCGGCTCTCATGGAAATGGAGATATCTGGCATGAGACAAACGGGAGCGGTCGTGAATGTTGTACATATACATATCAGTGTCTGAATGGGGAGGAAAAAAGGATTGATGATTCATGTTATGTATGTAACGACCCATAATGCTGCAATAAAGAGCTATTCAAAAGCGCGGACGTTTTATCGTCCGCGCTCTTTTGCGAAGAAATGGCAAAAGTGAAACTCCACGGACCCTGGCCCGTGGAGTTTCACTCAATGCATTACAGGAACCTCTGCAAAAATCTCTTTAGGTCCTGACCCTGCATCTGTAAACGGAGTTTCAAATTCTGATGAAAATTCTCTTTAACGCCGGAACACGCCTGACGGATACCGTTTTGTCAACCGGTGTACTGGCACGCCTTCGGGAGGAATACCCGCAGGCGGGCTTCACCGTTGTCTGCGGCGCGGCCGCCGCCCCGCTCTTTTACGGTCTGCCGGGCCTCGAGGGCACGATCGAGATTCCGGAAGGCGGGAAAGGCACAGCTTTTCGTTTGCGCCGGACGATCCGGCGGCAAAGCCCCTGGGATTTGATCGTCGATATCGCTGGGGATCTCCCCGTCCGGGCCGCGCATAAGGGCAGGAAGCGCCACGATCCCGACACGCACAAGGTCGAACGCGCCGCAAGAATTATGAACGCTATGGACGCAAAGAACGAAGGAAAAGCCGTTCCGGCCCCGCAACTCTGGATCTCGGAAAAAGACTGGGGGCCCGGATCCGCACGGGTTCCGAAAGGACCGGACGAATTGCCGGTTCTGGCGCTCGCGCCGATGACCGGGGAAATGGCGAAAATCTGGCCGCCGGGATGTTATCTGGATCTGATCGCGGATGTGTTCCGGCCCAAAGGCGTCTTCGCGGGATGGAAAATCGCGGTGATTTGCGCACCGGGAGAAGAATACGGCGCGAACCAGATTTACGAGATGCTCCCGCCCGAACGGCGGATCGACCTGATGAACAAGGGCAATATCGCGCAGGCCGCGGCCTCTATCGCGCAATGCGGGTATTTTATCGGGAGTGAATCGGGGCTGGTGCACTGCGCGTCCGCTGTCGGGACGCCCTGTATGGCGCTCTTCGGGCCCGGCCGTCCGGCGCAGGATCGCCCGTGGGGCGCATGTGCGGCCTATGTCAGCACACCGGAGACGATAGAAGAATTGACGGATTATAAGGACTACGACCCGGAATGGGCGCCATGCCTGATGGGTACGCTCAACCCGATAGACGTTCGCCAAGCCATTGAAAGCCATTGGCGGGGTCTGAACATCGCCGCATAGTTTTGACACAAATTCTTTTAGATCAAGGATTATACTGCGCGTTCGGGCCGGTATCGTACAGGACGGTTGGCTCCGGCGCGCGTTCCCCGACGTCGGAACGGTAATGGCGGCCGGTAATCACAGAAACATAGTCGTCCCGTGACTCGGCGGAAACGTCATAAGGCACGTATCTGACCCGCTCCCAGCCTTTGGAATACATGCAGGTCTCGAAATCGTGATAATCAAGCATTTCCCGGTACAGCGCCCCGTCACGCTCCGGTGTGTCGTAGCGGTCGAGTTTTGTCTCGCTTTTATTTGCAGGATTCTCATCTGCCGGAATAACCTCGGGCAGAGCCCCCAGCCGCTCAAGCTCGTTAACCTCACGGACACAGCGGGCAATATCCTGATTGAGCATTTGCTGCGCCTTTGGACCCCGCGTGTAAATCGCGTCCGAACTGGTAATCCGTTGCCAGTACTGACCGTAATCGTCAGCGCGCCGCTTGGCCATTTGCTCCGGGTCGACATTCGACGCGCAGCCTGCCGTCATGAGCAGGCCTCCGACCAGAAAAAGAGAGGCCAGAGAAGATGGAATAAGCGCAGAGGGAATAAATGCAGAAGGAATGAGTTGAGGCATGATATCCGCTGTCCGGTTGATCGAAGAGTCCTTTTGAAAAATACCAACTGGGACCGGAGAGTACAATAAAAATAAAACAGAGAAGCGTATTCTATAGTGATTTCCGATAAGAACAGGACATACTCTTATCGGAAATTGCCCAAAAGAGACATGGGCGTCCGTAAGGACGGAATCATGCCCCCAAGAGCGTATGGCGTTTGAGGGCTCGCATTTAAAATGCCCTGTTTTAAATGCGAATAATCATAAGTTTTTTTAGATTGACAAATTATGAAAAATATGTATCATCTTCATCAAGCGACAATGAGCGAGAGGACAGATGGGCGATTTAATAGTTGTAAAATTTGGAGGAACCTCTGTTAAAGATCCGGAGAGACTTCGGATTGCCGCACGAAAAGTTCAGGAAGAAGTCTGCCGCGGCAACCGTGTTGTGGTGGTTGTTTCCGCTAAAGCGGGCGTAACAAATGATTTGATTCGTCAATTTGCTGAAGTTGCTGGCGATCATCCAAAAAACGATCCGTTTATGGCAGAAAGAGATGCAGTACTGGCAGCCGGTGAACAAATAAATGCAGCTCTGATGGCCGCCCAGTTACGTGTACTGGGATTGGAATCCCGATCTTTTCAGGCATGGCAGGCAGACATCTTCGCGACAGGTCCTCATGGCGCGGCGCAGATTGAAGGCGTATATGGTGGTTCCGGCGTCAAACATTATCTTGATAAGTATCTTTCCGGGGTTCCTGTAGTAACCGGTTTTCAGGCACTAACGAAAGAAAGGCGTATAGCTACATTTGAGAGGGGAGGCTCTGATTTAACGGCTGTTGTTCTTGCCATTCTCCTTCGTGCGAAACGTTGTGATATCTACACTGATGTAGATGCTGTCAGGACAGCCGATCCCCGGATAACTCCGGAAGCCTGTTCCTATGAACGAATAAGCTACCATGATATGCTTGGAATGGCTCAAGAGGGAGCAAAAGTCTTGGACAGAGCCTGCGTGGAAAGGGCAAAAAACGCGGGTTTGATAGTACAGGTATTGTCAAGCGCCTCTCACGTCCCGGTCGGGAGCGATCTGCCAGGTACGATCTTGTCCTCAGAATTGTCACGCTTGAAAGACGGACGTCCCGCAGTTTCCGTCTCGCAAAAGACCGGTTATACAAAAATACAGATTAAGTGGGCGGCAAACGATAGCAGGCTCAAATTCGCTGGTGCAGCTTTGCAGGGTCTTTCTTCTGAGATAATCACTTTTAGCGGAACTGAAGGAGGCTCCGTAATAGAGTTCTCAGTAAAAAGCGAAGACGCTGGAAACGTTCAAGAACAAATTCGAAAAGCAATGTCTGGACAGAATGTCGAAATGACTGTCACAGAAAATCTGGCCAAAGTTTCCGTGACAGGCGAGATGCTTAAAACCTTGTCACAGGCCAGAATGGATGTGTTAGCGGCTTTAAAAGGTGAGGATATAGATGTCTCTTTATTTTCAGCTTCTGACACAGTGATTAGCGTTCTGGTTTCGGAAGACAAGGTTGCGGACACGGTGGACACACTTCATCGGAGGTTCAGGTTTGAAGATCCTGTTCAGAAAACAGGGCCGGAATTACGAGGAAATTCCTGATCTTTTCACGTTTTTTATGACGTTTTGTCAAAGAAGCTCCGAATTGTCGCCGCGGCATCGGAGAGCGCGCATTTCTCGATCGACACGCCCGGCGGGAAAGCTCCGTAGAGCTTGGAAGGGAGCATCGGGTCGAGCATGACGAACACGCCCCGGTCATCCGCGCGCCGGACGAGCCGTCCGAACGCCTGTTTGAGCTTGAGCCGGGTCAGCATTTCATCATAAGTGCGCCCGCCGAACGCTGTGCGCCGGGCCTTATGGACGATTGAAGGCCGCGGCCAGGGCACACGGTCGAAAACGAGCAGGCGCAACGCCGCGCCCGGCACATCCACACCGTCGCGAATCGCATCCGTGCCGAGCAGGCAGGCATGCACATCGGCGCGGAAAACGTCCACGAGCGTCCCGGGATCCATATCATCGACATGTTGCGCATAGAGATTGATCCCCTTGCGGTCGAGCGGCGCGGCGATCCGCGCCCGCACGTCCTTCAGTCTCTGGATGGCGGTAAAAAGACCGAGGGCCCCGCCGCCGGACGCGAGGAACAAGGTCTCATAGGCAGCGGCAATCTGGGCGGGATCGTCCCGCCGCACATCCGAGATAACGAAAACGCGGGTCTGATCGGCATAATGAAAGGGGGAGGGGAAATCCTCAACCCGGTCCGGCGCACCGAGATAGACGCTTCCGGTCCGCTCTGCGGCGCGTTGCCAGTCGGCTTCATCTTCGCCGCTATCGTCGCGCAGGGAGGCGGATGTCATGACAAGCCCGTGCGTATTGCGCTTGAGTTCAACCGAAAAGGGCTGCATCGGATCGACCCAGTGCCGGTAATAGCCGAGATCGACGGGGTTTCCGTCCACTTTCTCAAGCGCGAACCAGTCTGCATATTCGGCAGGTTCGTGCCCGTCCAGCAAGTGGGAGAGCATATCGGCCCATGCGGCGATCATATGCCGCCCCCGCCGCTCGAGACTTTGCGAGATCGAATCCATGCGCCGCCGCGTATCGCCGGACAGCGTATCGCTGTGCTCCTGAATATGCTTTTGCATCAGGGAGGCCAGAGAGAGCATGGGTTTGTAGAGATGGGTCAACGCCGCGCGTAACTCCTTCGCGGCGGACAAAACCTCGGCCGCGGCCGGGTGACAGGGCGTCTCAAGGGAATAGGGCGTATCCGGTCCGCTCTTGCGGCTTATAATCTGGGCGTAAACGCAGGCCAGAAAAGTCTCGGCCGGTCCGGCCGGGGCCGGTGAGGCAACCGTGATTCGCTTGCTCCATCCCTCGGCGGGCAGAGCCCGTGCCGCGTGCACGATTCGGTGGAGGCAGGATTCCATCTCGCCGTTTCCCTCAAGAAGATCCTCGATCCGGCGGCGCAGTCCCCGCGCGCGGGATTTACGGGCTCCCGCGCTGCCGCTCCCGCCACTGTCCAGCCCGAGAATCCACCGGCGCATATCATAGTTCTCCCGGCCGGTCAGATGCGCGGCAAAGGCCGAATCGGCGGCATCGAAAAGGTGATGGGCCTCATCAAAAACAATGCGTGTCGGGGGATGTTCATCCGCGCGCCCGGTCGCCAGAAGATGCATCAAAAGCGCATGATTGGCGACAACGATATCCGCATGCGGCGTGCGCCGTGCGGCTTTTTCGATATAGCATTTATGATAATGCGGGCAGGCGGCATAGACGCATTCTCCGCGCCGGTCGGCCAGACCCATCGTCAGAGTCCGCCCGAGCAGTCCGGAAAGCCAGCCCGGGAAATCGGCCCCGGTCAGGTCGCCGTCATGACAGGCCGCCGCCCAGCGGACCATCAAGCCCGCCGCGACGGCCTGCATCGGATTGCGGGCAAGCGGCGCGGCCTTGGAGAGGTCTTCAAGGTTCAGAAGACAGAGATAATTCTCGCGGCCCTTGCGGACGGTCGCGTGATTGTCCCGCACGGCGGGATCGGGATACAGCCGGGCCAGTTCGCCGCCAATCTGACGCTGGAGGTTTTTGGTATAAGTTGAAAGCCAGACGGGGGCTTCATTCTTTTCGGCCCACAGGCTCGCCGGGGCAAGATAGCCGAGCGTTTTTCCGATGCCGGTCCCGGCCTGCGCGAGGACGACCCGCGGTTTGCCGGAGAGCTCCGGCGGGGCAAAAGCGGCGGTCAGGGCCGTGGCATAATCCTGTTGTCCTGCGCGGGTCTCTCCGGGCGTATCGGCGTTGCCGCCGTGCCCGCCGCGCTGCGCCAGAAGTTCGGCCAGCCGCGCGCGGGCCTCTTCACCGGTCACGGGATGATGATGTCCGGGCGGCGGCGGCGCATCTTCGGACCATTCGGGCAGGTGGTTCCAGACCTTGAACGCCCGCGCCGGATCCGGAGGCTTTGCCGGATCGTATTGCGCCCCGAGCGCGGCGAACACAAACGGTGTCCATCTCCATCCGCGCCCCTGCTGGCCCATCACATCCGCAATCTCAAGCGCGGGCGCGGTCTCGGACCAGATATCCCGGGAAAGATCACGCAAAAGAGCGAGCGTGGCCTCCATCATGACCATCGGTGCGTCTTCCGGGCTCTCCGGTTCAGGCAGGCCCAGAACCTGCGCAAGACCGGCCGGCGTCGGTACACAAAAATGTCCGGGATGGACGAACGCAAACAACTCCAGAAGGTCGAAGGTCTCAAGAGAATCAATCCCCAGACGCTGTCGGGTCAGCGGCGCATGACAGACAATCGCCGGCCGCTGGCGCAAGATCATTGCGGCCTGTTCACGGGACAGGGCGCGGATCTCGCCGTCCTCGGCATCCATCACCCAGGCCTGCGAAGGGCTCGTATACAAAAACGGCGCATTCGGCAACACAGGGGCTGCTGAAGGGGATTGGGTCGTCTGCGGATGATCCGTATGCGATGAGGTCAATTGCATCCCTTTAGTTATCTAACGAATTGAAATAATAGTTTTTGAACCGCAGAGACGCAGAGAATAGGGAACAAACTAACAGCACCCGTCATCCCGGCGAAAGCCGGGATCCAGTTTGGATTTTTCTGGATCCCGGCTTTCGCCGGGATGACGGGAATTTTAACTTTCTTTATATCCTCTGCGTCTCTGCGGTTCAAAAAAATTATAAATCTCAACGGGTTATATCCCTTTTTGAGATGTGTTTAGGGGCATTGTGCACCACCCCATCAGCTTTTTTTGTTTGTTTCCGGCGGCATAAAAATCTCCGGGCCGGTTTCCGGCCAGTGCTCGACATAAAGAGACTGGCTCGGGAAGGCAAAGGACGCTCCGGCGCGGTTCTCGACAATATCCTTGACCTCGAACGCGAGGGCTTCCTTAATCTCCAGCCATTCTCCCCAGACCGTGCTTTTTGTAAAGCAATAAACCATAATATCGATAGAGGACGCATTAAAACTATCGACGCGGACGAATGTCGAGACCTGATCCGGCGATGCAAAAGCAGGCGTCTCACGGATATAGTCCATGATTCCATCGCGGATGATCTTGAGTTGTGCGGTTGTCGTGCCGTAGGTCACGCCGATCGCCCAGTAAATCCGGCGGTGCGTCATGCGGGAGAAATTGGTCACAGCCGCGTCCGAAAGCTGGGCATTCGGGACATGAACGGGGGCTTTGTCAAACCGGCGCACAAGCGTGGAGCGAAACCCGATATCCTCGACAACGCCTTCGACGACGCCGTCCACCCGGATCCAGTTCCCCGGCTCGAAACGCTTTTCGGCAAGGATCGTCAACCCGCCGATCAGGTTTTTAAAGAGGTCCTGCGCGCCGAGAGCGATCGCCGCACCGAACAGCCCCAGCCCGGCGAGGAGCGGCCCGACGGCAATCCCCCAGATCTCCAGAATAACCGCGCCGCCGATAAAGACGACCAGCACGCGCATGACCTTGAACAGCCACTGAACCATCATCGGGGTCAGCATGCTCTGAAGGCCGCGCATGACATGGCTGAGCGGCTCGAACGCCCGGTAGACGGCCCAGAAAATCGTGAAAGCGATGAGGGAGCGCATCAGACGGGAGAAGAAGAGACCCAGCGTCTCATCAACCCCGCTATATTGCGCGGCAAAGAAAATCCCGACAATCACCGGGATGAACCTGATCGGCGGGATCAGGGCATCGACCACGCGGTCGTCGACATCCGTCGCCGTCTTGGCCGTCCAGTTATGCAGGCGCGTGAGAACATATTTCCCGAAAATATCCCGGAGCAAAAGCGCGGCAAAGAAAATCAGCAGGGCAATCAGAATATTCCCGATATCAATCCCGAACAGCCCGTTATGCCAGACCGAGGTCACTTCCCCCCAGAGCTTTTCCCAGTCTCCGGTAAGGATTTGTTCGGTGTCTGCCCCTCCGGTTTGCGCCCCGGAGTCTGGTGCCAAAATGTTTTGCATTTCAATCAAACTCAAATCTCAAAAAAACGGAAAATCCACCCTTCATATCAGGTTTGTATTAGAAGATGTAGCGCAATTTAATAACCGCATATATTGGTTGACATAATATTGTGGTTCGTGTATCATGCTGATAGTGACCGAAAACAAATCCTGGCCAATGCCGTGGTCTTGAATTGAATTTTGTACAAAATTTAAGGGATTACTCCAATTATAAAAAGGAATACAAAAAAATGGGAACGCCACGAAGAAATTTTTTATTCGCTGTCGCTGCTGTTGCCGCTGCCGCTGCCGCTGCCTATGGCGTCTCTAGGATTTCAGGACTGCAAATTTACGACGAGGATCAGATGCGGGACACGATCCGTCTTATGGCTGAAGACATTGTTTCCGGGTTTGAGAAGGCGTCTCCTGTTCTTTCTTCTCATCCTTATTTCATCCAATCCTATGGACTCGCTGCCGGTTTGGCAAAGCAAGGTGGCCTATTGAATGGTGATGAGTACGGAATAGACATAGCCCCGAATGCACTGAACGCCGGGATTGCGCAATATTTACGGAGGTTGCCGCAGAGATTGCAGGATGCAAGATGCAACGCAGAATCTATCGGTTTCTCTCAACAACAGGCAGAATCAATCCATAAATTTGTTGATGATCGGATCGTCGGTGATTTCGCGGAGTACATAAAGCGGGCGGCAGAAATTGTGGAGTCCTGGCCATCAGAGCTTTCACGGGAAGATCTTTCCATAATTGTTCGAAAAGTTCAGTATGAGATGGAGATAGATTTCAGAAGAAACGCGCGGGAAGCTTATGTAGCACGCGAGCGGGGAGAGGCCCCCCCGGAAACAACTTGGGAGAAATCGCCATCATGTCCTTCACCGTAAAGCTGTAAGGGCTATCTCTCAAACAGGGTCTGGTAAAAGACGTAAGCACCGTCCCATGACCCGCCGGTGATCTTATAGCATCCGGCACTGGCGCGTTCCAGAGCTGTGCCGTCCGCGTTATCCCCGACAAGGACCGTATGCGTGCTCGAGATTGTCCCGATCCACGGCGTCAGGCCGATGCTCTCGACGGGAAGGTTGTCGCCGGCCGGAAGATCGAGCATCCGGTTGATCTGGGTGCAAATGCCTTTGCGGATCCCGGGCAGGGCAATCAGGATATCGACATTCCCCGTCCCGCAGGACGAGGTTCCGGAGCCGACCCCGGCGATGCAGTTATCATGCGTAAAAACCCACTCCCCATAACCGGAGACGCTGCTAAAACCTTTATCGAGCCAGAGCGGTTTGGGTGTGGAATAGGTCAGGCCGCCGCCCGCCTTGTCGTAAACCTTGCATCCGCTATTGTCGCAATTCGGGTTCGTGTAACCGGACAAGGCCGAGGTATCAAAGCTAATTTGCGACTCGCCAAGTCCTCGGATCTGCATCTGCCGGACGGTTTGTTCAATTCCCTTTGCTGTGCGCATCATATCGCTGGCGGCGATTCGCTCCCGCTCGACATCGCCGCTCTGGTTGACGCTGGAGCCCGATCGGGAAATGACGATTGTCAGCGCGGCCAGCAGGACGATCGCCATCAGGATAAACCAGAGCGCATTCCCGCTCTCTTGTCTGGAGGCATGGGTATGGGCATGGTCGGGCATCTTTTTCTCTTCCCCTGTGTACGAATTGTGCACGAATAATGAATTTCGCAAAGTATGCCAAAGATGCAGGCCGCACACCAGATCAAACCAGAGAATTCTGACCGTGGACGAGGTCTTTCAGTGTCGGAGCGGCAAGATCCGCGGTGTCAATCATCTGGTCGTCGCCATGATAAAAATACAAAGCTCCGGAGATCCGGCACGATTCGAGGGCTGCGGCATAACGGCGGACCATCGTCTCCCGCATATCGGGCCCGACGGGCAGGCGGGTGCGCAAGGCAATATCGAGGATATCGTTTTGAAAAAGCCCGTCGACCTGAACCGCCCCCATGCGGGAAAGGGAGAGGTCGAACACAAAACGGGCCCGGTTGCTTTTTTTGCCGCAGGCCTGTTCGTTCTCCTGTTCGCTGCCGCCCTGCTGATAATAAAGGGTGATATGGCGGATTTCGTTTTCCGTATACATGGGAAGAGGCAGAGCTCGCCATTCCCCGGTTCCCGGGGCGGGCGTGCGGGCTTGCGCAGAAAGATTTTGCCACTCGCCGGCAAGCCGCTGGAGCAGGCCGTCTTTCCCGGCCCGGCGCAAGGTCTCAATCGACCGCTCGCCGAGCCATGCGGACAGATCCCCGTTTTTGAGAGTATGAATAAACAGGAGAAGGGCTGCGCCGAGTTGGGCGGGCGGCGCGGCCGCATTGGGCAGGGTCGCGGCGAATTGTGTAACGGAAGGGGAAAGAAGCGCCGCCGATGCGGTCCGGTGTTGGGGTGAAGAGGTCGAAACCTCCGGAAGGCCCTGAAGAATAAAACCGGCTTCCTGTAAAGATCCCCAGAGCCCCGGAGAGGAAAACAGGGAAATATTATCGGCTTTAGGGGGGGATGTGCCCGGCGGGACGGGGGCGGAAGATTTTTCTGTAGAAACAGGGATTTCAGATGGAATCGGCGCAAACAAAACCGGACTTCCGGGCGGCGTCAGATTATCCGGGAGCGTCACACTTGCAAAGGAAGGTGGCGCGGCGGGGCCTTTCCAGAGTTTCAGGACGGCCTGATGCTGCGGAGACTGGCCGGTGGCCGGAGGAGACGGCGGAAGGTAAAACGAAAGCTCTCCGGTCTGCTGTACGGGCAAGGACTGCACGGACAGAGGAAAAAACGGGGAGAGCGGCTCCCGGATGTTTTGCGGCCCTGCCGGAATCGCGGTGCCAGTCCCGTCCGCAGGCAGGGATAAAACGGCCTTTTGAGGCGGCGCGGTAAAAAGAGGCTCCGGCGGCGGGGGGGTCGAAGAAGGCAGGGGGCTTACGCTCAAAGATGAAGCGCCGACATTGCCGTGCGTAGCGGAAAGAACGGCAACGGCGGCCGCAGGAGATGGAAAGGGGCGCAGCCATGTTGTGGTTTCCGGCTCTGTAATCGCGGAATCTGGCGGCGGGACAAAGGCAAGAAGGAGCGCCGGCCCGGGGGCGGGAGAAGACGGAACGGGAACGCTGAGGGCCGGATTCGGATCGACGGCAGGCGGCAGGGAGGCGGCAGGGATAACGGCATCCGGAAGAGGCGCAGGCGGCGGCGCAGGCAAAATACTTGCCGCGGCCGGAAGAGGGACCGGCTCCACAAGCGTATGAGTGGCAAGATTTTGGAAAATCTGAAGATTTTGCGCCTGTTCCGGGGAGATCGGACGGAGTTCGGCGATGACCTGCCGATAGAGCGAGGTCTGCTCAAAAACGCCGGATTTTGAGAATTCTGTAATCTGAACAGGCGTAGGGCGGCTGTATTGCTCGGGCCGCTCGGGACGCACAATCTCTTCCAATGCCGGATCAACCGGCCTTTCGGCATTATTCGGGCGGGCCGATGATACAGGCACGGGAAGTGGCGTCTCATCGGGAAAGCGGATCTCGACCTGTTCGCCTTTCCGGGGGAGGTCTTGCGCCGTCTTTGTCTCCGGGACGTTCTTCAAGAGAATGTCGCCTTTATCCGTGCGAATTCGCAGAGTCCCGTCTTCGTCGTTGCGCTCGATGACTTTTCCGGAAACGCTCCGGTCTTTCCGGACGGCCTCTTCTACGCGCGCTTCCATGCCCAGGATTTTGAGATTTTCGGAAACGGTGAGGGATTTCGGCGACGGGGCAAACGTCTTCGCGCGCACGGCCCGGGCGCCGGAGGCGGTAAGTGTCTGGGAGGACAAATTCCCGGAAGAGCCGCTGCTGTCTGTTGTCATGAGACGATATTAGCGGATTCAAAGAGAGACGTCACGCGGCAGGACGGGGGTCAACCGGCATTTTTTTGTTTGCGGGCGTCGGCAATATAGCTGACGACCGTGCGGGCGATATCCTCGATATCTTCGGCCGCGTCACAATTCGGAGAACGGGTCAGGAGCGGGGTCTGGCGGCGGATCGCATCCTTGACTTTCGAATCGAGGCGCACCATTCCGGCCAGAGGCGGCGTGATCCGCAGGAAATTTTCGCAGGCTTTTAAAAGCGTTTTGTAGGTTCGCTCCGCTTCGGAAAGGCTTGACGCCATATTGACGACGATGCTTACGTTTTTGGACATGCCTGCGGCATTGCCGAGTTTGATAAAGGCATACGCATCCGTGAGAGAGGTCGGCTCGTCCGTGGAAATCAGAAGGATCCGGGTCGCACTCGCGGAGAGCATGCGGACTGTCCGGTCCACGCCCGCCCCGAGATCGACGATAACGACATCGTAATCCTCGGCGACTTCCAGAAGCTGATCCCGCAAAAGCGCCAGACGCTGGCTCGGCAGGGCGGACAGGGACGCCTGCCCGGAGCGGCCCGCGATAATGTCGAACCCGCCGTCTTCATAGGTCTGGACGACTTTATCGAGGCCGAGCCGTCCGCGAATCACGTCATTCAGATCGCGCTTGGGCATGAGGCCAAGCTGGACGTCCACATTGGCAAGTCCGAGATCGCCGTCAAACAGGAGAACGCGCTTGCCGTCGCGCGCCAGAGCATGGGCCATGGAGATGGAGAACCACGTTTTCCCGACGCCGCCTTTACCGCTGGCCACGGCGATAATGTTGTGCCCCCGGCGGAAAGAGCCGGTCTGGGTGTCGTCTCTGTTGTGTGTATCGCTCGCGGTCATCGCGTTGTCCGTCCTGTTCCCTGATCGTCCTGTCTTTTGCGTCTTTGAGACGGCATTAAATAATCACAAATAACTTTCGGGCTGGGCGTTTGCAACCCGTCGGCAACCTGCGGATTTGCGGAAAGCTCTGCAAAACTCAGGCCACCTTGATGCGCGGCTTCGAGAAGCCCGCCGATCCGCCGCGCGACATCAAGGCGCGTACACAGCATACGCTGGACGCCGATCGATGCGAATACGCGGGCGATTTCGCCGGATTCCGTCGCATCGGCCCCGGCCGGCATAACGAGGACAGGCTCGATCCTCCCGGTTTCGATCATCCGGGCCAGCGTCCGAACCTCGTCCGGTGCGAACGGGTTGATCCCGGGGGTATCAATGAAAACCTGTTCGGCCTGAGCGTCGGCGGCGCGCGCAAGCGCATCCTCCAGATCACTCCGGTTCGCGGCTTTGCTCAGGTTGACTTTCATGATCCGTAAAAAGGCCTGGAGTTGCTCCATCCCGCCCGCGCGCTGTGTGTCCGTCGAAACGACGGCCGCATTCATATCCTGAAAAATGGCGCGGGCCGTGAGTTTTGCGGTCGCAAGCGTTTTCCCGGCTCCGGGCGGACCGACGAGCATGAACGCCTTGCGGGAAGGACCGGAAGGCAAAGGCTGAAAGCCGAACAAATGCTCGACCGCGGCGATCAGGGCAACGCGCGGCTGCTCAAGCCCCATAACGGTTGCGCAAGAGAGAATCTGATCCGTCACGTCTTCCGGCACGGAATGTTTGAGCATCGCTTCCGTCAGTTCCTCGTTGACGGCAGCCTCAAGATCTTCCTCGTCATATTGCAGCCAGCCGCCGTCATCGGCGGTGTCGGCCAGTTCAAAAGCAGGGGCGTCTTCAAGGGCGGCCGTCACCCTTACAGCGCGCCCGCCGTTCTCCTCGCGTGTTGCGACGATAATGGCATCTTCACCGAGAGCTTCACGAACCATCTGCATCGCCTCTGTCATGGTTTTTGCATAAAAGGACTTCAGCCGCATGGCAGGATATCGGACCGAATCAATTGATTATAAGACGTTTCACCACTTTGTACCAGAGAGTATACGTAATTGTCAGAAAAGGGAATCCCCCGGGAAGGGCTTTTTGCACATTTTTTCCCGGGTTGACTGTGGATAAATCGGCCCGTAGCAGGATATTCATGCTGAAGCCGTTCAGGAGTCATCGAGTTTTAAGGCTGCAGACGACTCTTTGGTCGCGCTGTCCAGCATGATATCAAGGGCGATATTAAGTTCGGTCGTCCCGAGATCTTTTTCTCCGGCGCTCGGGATAATGATGCCTTCCGCAAGGCAAAAATCAATCAGCATCGCCGTAATGACGTCTGCGCGGAGATGGTAATCGAGATGTTCAAACGTGTCTTCGTTGAAGAAGGTGATTGTAACGGATTTTTTGTTTTTCCGGATGTGATATTTTTCCTGCATGGTGACCGGAATGCGTTCCGGCCCCGGGTCGTAGGAATCGTTTTCGCTCGCAATTTTCGTTTTGATAATCCGGCCTTTGGGAAGTTTCAGGTTCCGCCCGGCATTATATGCGTTCAGAGCTTTGGCCGTTTCGGCGTTTGTGAAGACGATTCGTCGGATTTCATGCGGCATTGAATCTGTTCCTGGGTGAAGAGAATGAAAACGAAAAAGAATAAAGTCTGTTGTTTCTTGGGCGCATATCCGGGTAAGATCCGCAAGGGGCGTCCCGTTATGCGTCCCTGCTGTGTCGCATTATGGACCCGCATTTTTCAAAAATCCATCCTGAAGCGTTTTTTCTTTCTGTTTTTTCCGCTTTTTATCAATTTTTTAATGACTGTGCGTTCATTATGGGGAAAGCCGGAAAAGGATGGCTCAGGTGTTTGGATATCAATTTGAATATAAGCACGTATACAGGATCTTATGAGCGAAGACAGAGAGTTCGAGATTGATTTTGAATTGGAAGATGAGGATGGGCTCACCGGAGAGGATCTGCGTCCGGCGAGTGCCGGACATCATCCGTCCGGGGTGTCTTTGTCCGGGGACGAAACCGGCAAAAAAGAAGAGCGGATAACAAGCGAAACGCCGTCGGCGAACCGCCGCCCGGGTTCGGATCAAGGGGCCGTATCGGGGGCGAAGGCCGTTGCGCTTCGGGAGAATGCCTCGCAGGAGCTTGATGCGTCTTCCGGTGACGAAAAACGTCCGGGACAGCCCCGCCTTGGGGAGCGTCTGGTCCAGATGGGGTTGATTACCAAGGATCAGCTTAATGTTGCTCTGCACGAAAAAAAGCTGTCCGGGAAAATGCTGGGTGCGGTTTTTGTCGATCTCGGTTTTATCGACGAAAATACGCTGACGGCCATTTTGGCGGAATCCTCGGGCTTTGAGGTTTTTGATCCGAAAAATACGATTTTTGACGGAGAAGCCGTACGGCTGGTGGATAAGGAGACGGCCAAAAAATTTCAGTTTCTTCCGATTTCTTTAAGCGAACACGAAGCCCTTGTTGCGATGGTCGATCCGTACGACGTCGTGGCGCTTGATACGCTAAGAAAATTCATGCCGAAATCGGTTCAGATCAAGCCGATGGTCACAACGTCCTCAATGATCGATGATGCGCTCGATGCGGCATACGGATATGCCAGCTCCATTTCCGACATTCTTAAAGAACTTGAGAATGAGGATGATGTCGATCTGACCAAGCTTTCAGAGAGTGAAGCGTATTCGCATCCGATTGTCAGGCTGGTGAACGCGCTTGTTTTTGATGCTGTTAAAACAGGGGCTTCCGACCTCCATTTCGAGCCGGAAGAGAACTTTGTTCGTCTGCGGTACCGGAAAGACGGTACGCTCTATACTGCCCAGATTTTGCACAAGCAGCACTGGAACGGCATTTCGCAGCGGATCAAAATTATGTCCCAGATGAACATTGCGGACAAACTCTCACCGCAGGACGGGCGCTTTGCCCTGAATGTCGGTGGGCGGGTCGCGGATTTCCGGGTTTCGTCTCTGCCCACGGTCTGGGGGGAAAATATTGTTATGCGGGTGCTCGACAAGAGCGCGAGCATCATGCCGCTTGAGGGGCTTGGGTTCAGCGCCGAAAATCTAAAAAAAATCCGGCGGGCACAGAGCAAACCCGAAGGAATCATTATTGTGACGGGGCCGACGGGAAGCGGGAAATCGACATCGCTCTATTCGATGTTGAACGAAATCAATTCGGTTGAGGTGAATATTCAGACCCTCGAGGATCCGGTTGAATATTCGCTGCCGATGATTCGTCAGACGCCGGTCCGGGAAGGCGTGCTCGAATTTGCGGACGGGATCAAGGCTTTGCTGCGCCAGGACCCGGATATCATTTTTATCGGAGAAATCAGGGACGCGATTACGGGAGGAATGGCGCTCAAGGCGGCGATGACCGGGCACCAGGTGTATACGACATTGCATACGAATGACGCTTTCGGCGCAATTCCGCGTCTTTTGGATCTCGACATGAAGCCGGGGATGCTCGCGGGGGCGATTATCGCCGTCTTTGCGCAGCGTCTGGTAAAACGGGTGTGTCAGAACTGCCGGATTCCACACGAAGCGACGCCGGAAGAATGCCGCCTGCTGGGAGCCGATCCGAATGTGCCGCCGACGATATACGAGGCGGCCCCGGATGGATGCAAGGTCTGCGAAGGCAAAGGTTACAAGGGGCGGATTGCCGTGGCCGAGATCCTTTTGTTTGATGAGGATATGAACGCGCTTCTCGCGGAAGGCGTCTCAAAGGCGGAAATTAAAAAACTCGCTCTTGAAAAAGGCTTCAAAAATATGCGGGACGATGGCATGCTGAAAATTCAGGAAGGTGTGACGACTTTCGATGCCCTAAGCCGTGTTGTGGATATCAACGGATAACGCATGACCTGATCATCTGAGGCCGGATCGGCCTTATTGTCTGCCGGAGGATTTATGGAACGCTTCAAGTACAGGGCGATAAATGCCAAGGGCCGTTCGACCAGAGGGGTGATCTCTGCTGCGAACGAAACGGACCTGTATGAGCAGCTGAGCGTGGCGGGGCTTGAACTCGTTCAGTGCCAGAAGATTAAATCGAGGAAAAGTTTGTCCCCGGGATTCCTGATCAAGATGCGGGTTAATACCCGTGATATGGTCCAGATTTTCTTGAGTCTCGACCAGATGCAGGGGGCGGGTGTCTCGATGCTCGACTCTCTGGCCGATATCCGGGATTCTCTTGATAATGAGACGCTTCGCGACATTATGTCCGAGATTTGGCGGGATGTGTCTGAAGGGAGCGCGCTCTCCGAAGCGATGGCGCGACATCCTCTCATTTTTTCGCCGCTGTATGTCTCCCTGATTGCGGCAGGGGAGGAAACGGGAAATCTGAATGCGTCCTATCAGCAATTGATCAAGTTTTTAAGCTGGAAAGAAGATCTTGAGCGCAAGGTGAAAAAAGCCAAGCGCTACCCGATTATTCTCGGGTGCGTGATTATCGGTGTCGTTGGCTTTATGATGACCCTTGTGGTGCCTCAGGTTGTAGGGTTTATCGAGAATATCGGTCAGGATTTGCCGTTTTATACAATCTGGTTGATGCACACGTCTGACTTTTTTGTGAACTACTGGTGGCTGGTTCTGCCTGCGCCGTTTCTCGTCTTCTTCCTGATCAAGGTGTTGAGCAGCATGTCGAGCTCTTTTGCGTATCAGGTTGATCAGTTGTTTTTGTCGATGCCGATCGCGGGACCTCTGGTCCGGAAAATCAATATTGCCCGTTTCTCCCAGACTTTCGGCGCGCTGTATTCAAGCGGAATCGATGTGCTTAAGGGGCTCAGATCGGCGCAGGAGACGGTCACAAATCTGGCCTTAAATGCATCTTTGGAAGGTGTATACGAGGATGTCGCCGTCGGCAGTCCGCTTTCCGACGCGTTGAATGCCTCGGGGGAATTTCCCAGTCTTGTCGTGCGGATGGTGCGGATCGGAGAAGAATCCGGAGATCTTTCGACAGTGCTCGACAAGGTGGCGGATTATTATACAAAAGACGTGGATGATGCGGTTCAGGGATTGATTACGATGATTGAGCCTTTGCTTACGGCTATACTCGGTGCTATCATCGCCTGGATTGCTATCGCTGTCTTCGGCCCCATCTATATGAGCTTTTCTGACATCGGACTCTAATCGGGATTAAGGATAATGGCAGGTATACCGGGTATAATGTCGTCGCGTACGGTGCTGATCGCCGGAGACGAATCCCTGCATTTTTATAAAGCCTCCGGGAAAAAGGCGGTTCACGTCATATCTCTGTCGTGGGAAACGGAGGACTTTGAAAAACGGGCGGCCCGCCTTCTGGAAAAAGAATGCGGCGGACGTCCTGTAACGATTCTTTACGACCTTGTAGAGCAGCATTACAGGAAAGAGCCGGTTCCGAGCGTCAGTGTCCTTGACAAAAAACATGTCATCGACCGGAAGCTGATGATGGCGTTCCCGAACTACCCGGCTGTGGCGGCAATGCCGCTGAAAGAGAAACCGGGCATCGGGACTCCGTCCGGTGGAAAAGCCTCGGGATCCGGTGTGCGGGGCGCGTCCCAATATCTGTTTGCGGCCTTGCCGAATTCGGACATTCTGCGCAAGCTGATCAGGACAGCCAGAAAAACGCATCTGAATATTTCCGGCTTTGGGTTGTTGCCGGTCGAATCTTCGGCAATGGCCTCCCAGCTCTCCAGAGCCGTTTCAAAAGGGAAAAAACCCTCCAGATGGGTCGTGATGATCGGCCAGCACCGCAACGGCATGCTGCGGCAGATTATCACAAAGAACGGAGAGATCGCTCTGACCCGTCTGACGCCGATTGTCGACTCGGATAGCGATGTGTCTTTATGGGCTTCGGATGTTGCCGGGGAATTCAAGGCGACCATGAGTTATCTTAGCCGGTTCGGGTACAACCCGAAAGACGGTCTGGATGTCATTCTGATTTCAAAACCTGAAGCCGGTCAGGCTGCCGCAGAGAGGATCTCGGAGCCGTGCCGGTTTACGCACATGACCTTGAGAGAGGCCGGAAAAATTCTGGGGATCTCGCTTCCAAAGGAGAAAGATCTGCGTTATGCGGATGCGCTTCATGCGGCATGGACCGCACGCAGACCGGCGCTTGTCCTGCCTGTTCGCTGCGCTGAATTATCGGCGATTACGCTGCCGAGAAAAGCGGTGTCTGCGCTTGGGCTTGTCCTGTTTATCGGCGGTGTAGGGCTGGCCGGTTACTTTTTTCACAGTTTCGAACAATATGCCGGGCGGCAGGCGGCGTTGACCAGAGTTGAGAAGCAATTGGCTGCCGTGCAGGCCGAATACGACGAAGAAGTGCGCAAAAAGAAAGAAATGGGGGTCGATGTCGAGCTTCTTCAGGGAAGCATTGATGCGTATATCAATCTGGAAAAAAACAACATTCAGCCGCTTTGGACTATAAAACAGATCGGATCCGCCCTGGGGAACGGCCTCACGCTTGAGAGCATAAATATTCAAAAAATCGAGAGAGATCCGGCGCCGCTTGACGAGAGATCCGGCCGCCGGGGCAGGCGCGGCGGAGAGGATGCCCGGCCCGCAGGCGGGTATTCCCGGACGGCAATCGAGATCAAATTTCCGCCTGAAACAGATCCGGCAAAAGGAATTCAGGAAATCAAGCGGTTGCGGGACCGGATTCAGAAAGCGCTCCCGGATTATGACGTTTTCGTCAGCCGCCAGATTGCCGATCTGAGTTGGCGCGCGGATATTCAGGGCACTGCGGGGGGGGCAGAGGAAAAAAACACCCAGGACTATGTCGCGGAACTTGTAATCAGAGGGCCGAAGAATGCAGATTGATGTTATGGCCGCAGGGAAGAGCCGGCTTTTTATTGTGTTCGTTTTGTTCGTCCTGAATGTATTCATGGCCGGGGTTGTCACGCAGTTCTTTATGCCCGAGACGACGCGCCTGTCGAGGGAAGTTTCCAAAACCGAACGCGACCTCCGGAAAACGAAAGCGGATGTCCGGACGTTCAAGGAAAAATATCAGGAAATCGAAGCTGAAAAAGAAAAATATAATGCCTTGATAAAAAACGGTTTTTTTGGCGGGCAGGACAGGGCGAGAGTTCGGGATCTGTTTGATTCCCTTCAGGACGTTTCGCATGTTTTCCGGGCGACATATACCGTCAGTCCCGCCCTTTTCGAAAAAAACGAAAATATCAGAAAAGCGGGGCACGTCATTTTGAACAGCCCGGTAACGGTACGGGTCGATGCGATTGACGATATTGATATTTACCGGTTTATCCATCTGATTGAAGACAGATTCCCTGGGCATACGGAAATCAGAAACATTCGGATTGTCAAAGACAGGGAGGTCACTCAAAGCGTTCTGCGCGCAATCGGAAACAACACGCCTGTCCGGTTGGTCGGCGCCGATATTTCCTTTAACTGGCGGACCGTCATTCCGGAGGAAGCCGCGGAAGAAGAAGGAGAAGGGCGATGAATAACGTCAAACAACCGGGACTCTCCCGCTCTGCCGCCTTTGTTTGTTTCCGGTCCGGCGCATTGTGTCTGGCGGCGTTTATGCTGTCGGTATGGCTCGGTCTGTTGCCGGTCCCGGCTTTTGCGCAGGACCGCGCAACATCCCCTCTTGTTCCGGGACGAATTTCACGCGATGCGGCGATCATCGATAATGCTTTGCGGACGATGAACAAACCGGCGGCAAAGGCTCAGGAAGAAGAGACCGGAGACACTCCGGTTTACGAAAACCCTTTCATGGATTACGGCATAGATCTGATCGGAGAGGATGAAAAATTTTATACGGCATCGGGTGAAGTTTTGATCCGCAAGATCGATATCGCCGCCGACCTGCCATGGCGGCGTCCGTCTGTCAATCCGGATTCCGTGACATCCCTGTTTTTTACGGCATGGACCCGCCAGTTGATCCGGGAGGTTCGGCAAGGCGGGATCTTCGCGCTTGAACCGGAACCCTCGGAGCTCAGAAAAGACGCTGCGGTTCCGAAAACATGGCCCAAGCCTCAGGGGATGCTGGCGCTCTCCGGGATATCCTACCATTCGAACGATAACTGGACGATCTGGCTGAACGGCAAGCGGATCACGCCCAACGCGTTGCCGAAAGAGGTTCTGGATTTAAAGGTTCGCCGGAATTATATCGATGTTAAATGGTTTGATTCGAGATCGAATACCGTTTTCCCTGTCAGGCTCAGGCCGCATCAGAGATTCGATCTCTCGTCCAGAATGTTTCTTCCGGGATGAGATGGAAAAAGGCGCCGAACAAAACGGGCAGGACGTGCTTTCCGTCGAGAGCCTTGATTTTTCCTACGGTACGGACCATGTCCTCAAAGCGGCCTCGCTGACGGTACGCCGTGGAGAGATTTTCGGTCTGGTCGGTTTGAACGGTGCGGGGAAAACGACTCTGATCAAAACCGTTCTCGGTCTTTCGGATCCGGATTCCGGTACGATACGTGTGCTGGGCCGTTCCCGGCGTGATCGGTATGCCCGGGAGAATATGTCCTTTCTTCCCGAGCGTTTCGATCCGCCGTGGTTTCTGACGGGGTATGGTTTTATCCGTTTCTCGCTTTCGTTATATGGTGCGCATACGTGCAAAAAAGACATCCATCAGGCCGCGGATTTTTTATCTCTGGAACGGGCTTCTTTAAAACGGAAAGTCCAGAGTTATTCGAAAGGGATGCGTCAGAAACTTGGTCTGATTGCAACGGCTCTGGTTCCGTGTCCTCTTCTGATCCTCGATGAGCCGATGAGCGGGCTGGATCCCCAGGCGCGGGCGCAGGTGAAAAAGCTGATGTTTTCAGCCCGGGATCGGGGACAAACGGTTTTTTTTAGCTCCCACATTCTTTCGGATATCGATGAGATCTGCGACAGGATAGGCGTGCTGCATGACGGCCGCGTGATGTATGAAGGGGCCCCCGGCGGTCTGAAGAGCGCCGCGGGATATGCGGATCTGGAAAAAAGTTTTCTGAAATATGTTGGCGTCCCGCAGGATTCGGCATGAAGGAAAAGCTTTGGAATCTTCTTTGAATCGTCTAGAGTGTTAGCCGATGGACGGACGTCTCTAATACGGAACGGCGTGATACAAACCCGAGGATCAGGGGAACGAAGATGAGCATGAAAAAACGAACACAGGCAATTGCGCTGACATCCGTTTTGGGAATCGGTTTTGTGGTCGCGATATGTGGGGCGTCCGCAAAAGCAGAGAGTGTTGCCTCAGGTCTTCAGGCTGCGTCGGCACCGGCGCCGCTTTTTCTTCATCCTGAGATTTCTGTCACGGAAACGGCGCAAATGTTGCCGGATCTTGCAACGGGAACGTCCCGCCGGGTTAATCCCGTGCAGGCTTTTGATGAGTCCTCTGCGGATGAAGACGCCTTTTACACGCGGAATTTTCAGTTGGCGCAGGTCTTGAACGGGATCGCGCCTTCGGCAGGAGACGTTACAGGAGAGGCGTTATCCGGGCTGCCGGAAGATGAAGAGGGAGTCATTCCGGTCGAAGAACGAAACGTTCAGCGTCCGGTCATGCCTTTGGAAGAAACCGGTGAGTCTGCATCGAGCGACGTTCCGAAAACCGGTGAAACGAAAGGCCCTGATGTTTACTACGACTCTGCCGCTATGCTGCCGCCGGAAGAGACTTTGCCGGAGCCGAGAAAAGCCGATCCCCGGACGGAGCCGGCGCAAAAATATGTTATCGTGGATATCGAGTCCGGAACAGACAGTATGGAAGCCGGAATTGCGGCGGCAAACCGGGCTCTGGCACTGGGCCGTCCTGAGACCGCGCTTTCGATGTTTGAAGATTTGTATAACAGGAACAAGAAAGATCAGCGGGTTTTGATGGGCCTCGGTGTTGCAAACCAGAAACTCGGACGGATCGGAGATGCGCTTGATGCATATCAGGGGCTTCTCGACCTGAATCCCGGCGCAACGGATGCCCTGATCAACATGATGGGGTTGATTGCCAAACACGATCCGGCACAGGCATTGCGTGAACTTTTGGACCTTCGTAAATCTTACCCGAACCATCCCCGGCTTGCGGCACAGACAGGATTGACGCATGCGGCGCTCGGCAATCTGATGGAAGCGCGCCGCTATCTCGGGATTGCGATGTCGCTCGATGCGTTCGATCCGCGCAATGCCTACAATATGGCGGTGATTTCGGATCGGCTCGGCGACAGGAAAGAGGCGATAAAATACTATGAACAGGCGCTTGATCTGGCGAGATCTTCCGGGGAGTCGGAAGTTTTGCCGCGGAACCAGATATACGAGCGCCTTTCGCGCCTGAGAAATGGCTGATATCCGGATTTTGAGCGGACGTGGACGTGATGACCGATGTGTCGTGGGGGATGTTTCCCGGATCGCAGATTTTCTTTCTTTCCTTTTATGTTCTGATTGGCCTCTGTCTGGGCAGTTTTGCAAGCGTTCTTGCTCACAGGATCCCGTCCCGTGTGTCGTGGTCGGCGCTTCGGGGATGTAATGCTCGTTCTGCCTGCCCGGTTTGCCGGCATGTGTTGTGCTGGAAAGATTTGATTCCGCTCCTGTCATGGGCGCGCACCCGGGGGAAATGCGCCTATTGCGGCGCGCCGGTCGGATGGAGTTATCCCGCCCTTGAGGGGCTTTGCGGCATTCTTGCTTTGTTTGTCGGGATCGGGTACGGAATGACGGTGCCCTCCCTTTTTCTCCTGGCAATGATCCCGGTTCTTTCGGCCATGATTGTCATTGATTTGCGGCATCAGATTCTTCCGGACGTATTGTCGGGGGCTTTTTTCCTGCTAGGGCTCGCGTTTGTGTGGAGCTCGGGCATGCCGGTTTCCTTGCATTTTCTTGCCTCGCTTTACTATGCCGGATTAATTTACGCTCTGGGGTGGTTGACCGGCCGAGCTGTTGGAAAACCGGCTCTCGGAATGGGGGATGTCAAGCTTGTCGCGGGGGCCGGGTTGATTTTGGGGGCGCAGGCGTTGCCGTTTTTCATGTGCCTCTCCGGGGCCGGCGGACTGGTCACGGGACTTCTTTTCATGTACGCTCTGAAGAAGACAGGATGTTTTCCATTCGGTCCGGCTTTAATTTTATCGTTCTGGGTTTTGCTGTTTCTTTAAGCTGGAGGAATATTTTGTTGCTCTCTTTACATTCTGTTAGTTTTTTTGATCTATCGTGTCCTCCGGTATCGCTTCTTTTGCTCCGGTTGCGGCAGGGCATCCGCGTTTCACAGATATGATTTTACAGCTATGATCAAATTAGGATAGGGAGGCAATCTTGGACTTAACCCAGCTTCTGGCTTTTTCGATGCAAAATGAGGCATCCGACCTCCATCTGGCCGCAGGAAACCCTGCGATCATTCGGGTTCACGGCCAAATCAAGCGCGTGAAAGGGGATCCGCTTTCGAGTGACGATATCCGTGGCATGCTGTATTCCGTCATGACGGATGATCAGCGGGCAGAGTATGAGAAGGATCTGGAGCTCGATTTTGCGATCGCGTTTGGTGACAAGGCCCGTTTCCGGGTGAACGCCTATACGTCGAGGAATGGCGTGTGTGCCGTTTTCCGGACGATTCCGACCGAGGTCCCGACAATGGCGGAACTTGGTTTGCCGCCGATCATGCGGCGTTTTGCCGAACTTGAAAAGGGAATTATCCTGATTACCGGTCCGACGGGAAGCGGGAAATCTACGACGCTTGCATCAATGGTCAACCATATCAACCAAACCATGGCCAAGCATATCATGACCATTGAAGATCCTGTGGAATTCTTCCATGCGTCGCAAAAATCTCTCGTTAATCACAGGGAAGTCGGTGCGGACACGCATTCTTTCAAGAGGGCTCTGAAGAGCGCGTTGCGGGAAGATCCGGACGTGATCCTTGTGGGAGAGATGCGGGATTACGAAACGATCTCGCTTGCGCTGACGGCGGCGGAAACGGGGCACCTTGTCTTCGGAACCCTTCATGCAAGCTCGGCGGCCAAAACAATCGACAGGGTTCTGGACGTGTTCCCGGGCGAGGACAAGGCCATGGCCCGGGCGATGCTCTCGGGATCGCTTCAGGGTGTGGCCGCCCAAAATCTCCTTCGTAAAGTCAACGGGGGACGGGTCGGGGCATTTGAAATTCTGGTCGGAACGAATGCCGTCCGGAACCTGATCAGAGAAAATCAGGTGGCGCAGATTTATTCGATGATTCAGACGGGGGCGCGTTACGGGATGATCACGATGGAAGACGCCGTCAGGGATCTCCTCGAATCCGGAGAGATTTCCCAGGACGAATCGCGCCGCGTTCTGATTAAAACAACCGACGAAGCGGCTGAAAGCTCTGACGATTCCGGCGAGTATGTTGCGGCATCGCTCGGTGGTGGGCGCCGTAACCCCCAGCCTGCCGGAGACCGTGGCGAAGATGGACGGGGCGGTGACACCGGGAACGGCGGAGGATATTCGTTTTGAACGCAGAGACGGTTTTTTCGTATCTGAACCGGATGAACGAAACAGGGGCCAGCGATCTCTATATGACCGTCGGTTATCCGCCGGCGTTGCGGATTGAAAACAAGATTGTGCCGATTGACGGCGTGCCTTTGGATCCTCCGGCCGTTCACGATATCATGAATGCGGTTCTGACCGGCCGCCAGCTCAGGGAGTTTGAGACGGCGCAGGAACTGAATTCGGCGCTTGATATAGGAGAATACGGGCGTTTTCGGGTGAACGTGTTGCGGCAACGGCAGCATGCGGCGCTGGTAATTCGCCGGATTGTCTCAAAAATACCGGATTTTGAGACGCTGCGACTCCCCAGGATTCTGAAAGATCTCGTGATGGAGCCCCGGGGATTGGTCCTGATCAGTGGTATGACGGGAAGCGGGAAATCGACGACTCTTGCGTCGATGATCGACTACAGAAATGAAAACACCACGGGGCATATCATCACGATCGAGGATCCGATCGAATTTTATCACGAGCATCGCGGTTGTATTGTGACCCAGCGGGAAGTTGGCGTGGATACCGAATCATACGCCGTCGCAATGAAAAATGCACTCCGCCAGCGGCCGGATGTCATTCTGGTGGGAGAGGCGCGGGACCGGGAAGTTATGGAGCAGGCGCTCACGATTGCGGAAACCGGGCATTTATGTCTTGCCACGCTCCACACGAGCAATGCCTATCAGGCGATTGAGAGGATTGTGAATTTGTTTCCTGAAGATATGTATCCGCAGGTTCGGATGAACTTGTCCATGAATCTTCGGGCGATCGTCTCTCAGCGTCTTGTTCGGTCGGTGGATGGAAAAATGGCGTTGGCGCTCGAAATTATGCTCAATCAGGGGCTGGTTCGGGAGCTTATTGAAAAAGGCGAAGTCGGGAAAATAAAGGACGTGATGGAGCAGAACATTACATCGGGGATGTGTACGTTCGACCATTCTTTGGCCATGCTCTGGCGGGAAGGGATTATTTCCGAAGGAATGGCTGTGTCTCAGGCCGATAAATCCGGGGACATGAAGCTGCGGCTGCAACGGATCAAACACGGGACGGATCACGCCCTGTTCGATATGATGGACACCTCTTTATTGTCGATTTCGGAATCGGAATAACCGGGCTTCTTTTTCCTGCCCGGAAAACGCGTCTTCTTTTTGTTCAAAATATCATTGCAAGAGAGCCTTCCGGTCTTTATCCTTTAAAAGACTATGAATCGCACCATAGCCGGAAAAGGCGGTCAGGTGCCCTTCCTGTGCTTCACAACGGATCAGAAAATCATGCGCGCTTTTTCAAAAGGTCTTTCCGCCTTGTTATCCATCGGGTTATGCGTAGGGGTTGTTGCGGTGCTTTCGGCCTGCGATCTGGCCCGGAACCAGATGAAAACCGACCGGGCAGCCGATCTCGAATTTCAGGATTACAGGGATTCTCTGGCCCCAAGAACGCCGGAACCCGTTCAAACGTCTGATGCCGGTGTGCCGGAGTTTTTGCCGTATGTCGCGGAGAGAAGCGAGGCCTTGAAGCCTATGCCGCTTGTTTCGATTTCCGTGAACCAGACAGTTCCGCTCAGGGACGTTTTATTCGAGTTGGCCGAGCAGGCCGGATATGACCTTGAGCTTGATCCGAGAATTTCCGGGGCTGTTATTTTCAAGGCGCGTCAGAAGCCGTTTGATGTTGTGATCGAAAGACTCACGAAAATTGCCGGGCTGCGCTACGAGTTCAAGGACGAAATTCTCCATGTTGAGCTCGATAAGCCGTACATAGAAACATACAAGATTGATTATCTGAATATGATTAGAAAAACGGAAAGCTCGATCGACAGCAGTGTGTCCGTCGTGTCCGGGGACGGTGCGGATACCGGGTCCAGCTTTTCCAGCGCGATACAAACCCAATCCGATTTCTGGGGCGATCTTGAGATGAGTATCGCCCAGATTCTCGAGGGAGATACGGATAATCGGGCGATGAGGACCGGGACGACTCCGCGTGTCACTTCCGTCTCGTCCTCGCCGCGGGCGCCGGTTCAGTCTTCCGGCGGTGCCGGTTCCGACGGCATACAGGTCTCTCCGCCTGAGGCCGTCCTTCGCGTTGATTCTCTTCCGCTGGATGAAGAAGACGAAGATAGCGGGCGCGCTTCAGGGCGGCGGGGAGGACTGCAGGGTGTCTCGACATTTTCGTTGAATCGTCAGGCCGGTCTGATCACGGTTTATGCAACGCAGCAGCAACATAAAGTCGTTGAAAAATTTCTGAAAAAACTGAAAAGGGCCGTGACATCACAGGTTCTGATCGAGGCGAAAGTGCTTGAAGTCGGTTTGATGGACGAATATTCGGCCGGGATTGACTGGGACACCATCTTGCGCGTGAACAACAGGAATTTTTCGGTCGATTTTCCGTTTGCCGGCGGCGCGCTTGATCCGGCCGCTGCGGGTGACGCCGTATTTTCCTACCCGATCGGCGACAGCGACATCGGCGCGACGATCAACGCCGTCTCACGTTTCGGAACCGTGCGCGCGCTCGCGTCTCCGCGTCTGACGGTTCTGAACAACCAGACGGCATCGTTGAATGTGGCGGATAATCAGGTTTATTTTGAAATCGATATCGAAAGCACAACGGATGACGGTGTGACCAATATCGAGGTTGATAGTGAAATTAACAATGTGCCGGAAGGTGTATTGATTAACGTCCAGCCCTCGATCAATCTCGATGACGAAACCGTTTCTCTTGCTCTGCGGCCGACAGTGACCCGGGTTGTAGACTATGTGAACGATCCGGCCGTGGCCTTTGTGGTGGCGACTCTGGATGACAATATTGATATCGATATTGAATCCCAGATTCCCGTTGTAAATGTTCAGGAAATCGATTCTGTCGTGAATCTTCAATCCGGCCAGGCCGTCGTTATGGGCGGGTTGATGCAGGACCGTGTTGATTCGGAGCGAACCGGTGTTCCCGTTCTGTCCGAATTGCCGTTGCTTGGTTCTGCGTTCCGGAATCACTCGGACAAAATCAGCAAGACGGAGCTTGTCATCTTTATCAAAGCGACAATAATCGATGGCGATAACACGCATGCGGCAGACCGTCACCTGTACAGAAAATTTTCCGGTGACAGACGGCCTCTTTCGTTTTGATATGATAGATTGAGGTGACGGATGATCCGTTTTCATCCGCTTTTGTCCTATCCGCTGAAGGCGGCGTTGAATGACCGGGTTTTTTGGTTCTTCGCGGCGCTTGTGGCCGCATGTTACGGGCTCTCCTTTTTTATGGGGATGACGGCTCTGGTTGAAAAGGGAGCCTTCGTTATTGCCTCCGTATCCTCAAGCCTGCGCCTTTTGGGCGTGCTCTGCATGACATTGTTTATTGTCAATTATCTCAGGAGGTTGCATGACTCCCGCGATCTGGAATATCTTCTCGCGCGTCCGGTCAGCAAGCCCCGGTTTGTTTTATGCCATGCGGTCTCATTTGTGGCGCTTTCCGTATTTGTGGCAGGAGCGCTGTCTTTTCTGATGTGGCCGTTGCCGGGGCTGTCGCTTTCGGTACTGCTCCTTTGGGGCGGGACCTATGCCCTGGAATTGGCGGCGCTCTCTCTTGTTGCAATGTTTTTTGCGATGGCGGTCTCGAGCGCGGCTGCAGGAACGATGCTCACGCTTGCCCTTTATATTCTGGGGCGCATGAGCGGCCAGTTACTTTCTATCGTTCACCATCATAGCGCTGATGGCGCGATCCATGCTTTCCTGGAAAGCGCGATTCAGCTTGTATCCGTTCTTCTGCCGCGTTTCGATTTGATGTGCCAGTCTTTCTGGCTTGTTTACGGACAGGGGCCGGAAACGCCATGGATTCTTGCTGCCGCGGCACTCCAGACATGTATTTTTGGTATTCTGATCCTCATTGCGACGGTCATTGATTTGCTTCGCCGGCGGATTTAGGGGCAGGGACTGGTGTCGGGAATGAATTGCAGGCAGGTGAAAATGCAAAAAGAAAGCGATCTTGCCAAACCTCTTATGGCGGGGTTGTGCGGAATTCTGGCCGTCCAGTTCATTCTCTGGCTTGGAACAAACCGGGCCGTTAGTCCGTGGCCGAATGTTCCTTCGCCGCCCTCCGGAGATCTCTATCTTTTGGCAGGTGGAGGCGATTCCGGTTTTTTATACCGGATCGGCGGATATATGCTCCAGAATATGGGAGACATGCGGGGGGAATATACAAATATCAATACGTATGATTTTAGAAACCTTGTCGACTGGTTCTATTTGATGGGCGATATGGATCCGGTGTCGAATTATGTGCCGACACTGGCCGCTTTTGTTTATGGATCGGCACAGGATAAAGAGGATATACGCCGTGTGGTCGCGTATCTCCGTCAGGCTGGAAACATCGAGAACGCGCCGGGTGCGAAAGAGAAATGGCGCTGGCTGGCCCATGCCGTATTTCTGGCCCGGCACAAGCTCGAAGATGACGCTCTGGCTCTTGATATTGCCGAAGATCTGGCGGCAAAATACAGACCCGGAACCGGCATGCCGAACTGGGTGCGGCGGATGAGGCCGCTGATCCTCTCGGAGATGGGAGAAAAACAAATGGCGTTGATGCTGTTGACCGACATGCTGACCTCCGGCGCCGGACAAATGAGGCCGCAGGAGGTTTATGTTGTTAAGGAACAGATTTGCATAAGAGTGCTGGAGAGGGAGGAGGCCCGGGCGCTTGATATGTGCGCGGAATTTTTGAAAAATTTGTGATGCGTTGAAGAGCCGTGACGTTTTCTTTTTTAGAAAATGTGAGAGATGTCTATAGGCAAGGGAATGGATAGCGTGTAGACTGTCTGCTATGAGCGGGTGCGCGTCCGGCGCAATTCTGACGGCATGATTTTGGCTGAAAGCCTGAAACGGTATGAGTGCACAGGTTAAACCACAAGGAGAAGCAGGTATGAAACCGGTTATGGAACAAGATAAAGGGTTTACTCTTGTCGAGCTGGCCATCGTGATGATCATTATCGGTCTTTTGATCGGCGGCGTTTTGCAGGGACAGCAACTGATTCGGAACGCGGAGGTTGGCGCAACGGCAAGAAAAGTAAAAGAAATCGAAGCAGCGGCGAACACTTTCCGCGATATGTTTGCGGATCTTCCCGGGGATTTGCGCCAAGGGGACGTTCGGTTGCCCGATTGTGACGAAGCATCAAACTGCGGCGCCGAAAACGATGGAACAAGCGGGAACCGTCGAATCGATACAGACGAACCGTCGGATGATCCCAGCGAGGACGGGGAGAATATCCGTTTCTTCCAGCAAATGTACGCGGCGCAGGTTCTCAGCGGCGTTGATGGAGAAAACGATAACCTGTTCTATGGCGACTCTGTCCCTTCTGCACCGGTCGGGGGTGGATTTACGATCGGATATCACTATGAGGGGCTGCTTGAAAAGTCCTTTAAAACCTATGAAGGATCCGGAGAGGATGATCCCGGTCACTACCTGACCCTGCGGAATGACGATCTGACGGACGGGGATGTTGCCGAAGGGTTCCTGACGAACGAACGGGCGGCGCAACTCGACAATAAAATCGATGACGGGATGGCGGACAGCGGGACGGTCCTGGGATACAGCGACACCGATTTCAGCGAGTCGAACCTTTATCCTGTTGTTGATGGAGGCGGTGCCAGAATTATCGATTACGGCGTATATATCAAAATCCTGAACTGATCGGGATGTATCGTACGGGATATAGAAACGGGGGCTCTTTTGGGCCCCCGTTTTGCATTAGACCTCTTTCGGGACTATTATTCCTTCGGCTTTAAGGTCGGGAAATTGATGACCTGACGGATATTGCTCGCGCCGGTCAGGAGCATCACGAGCCGGTCGATCCCCATGCCCCATCCGCCCGTGGGCGCCAGGCCGTAGGAGAGGGCGGTCACAAAATCCTCATCCAGCATCTGGGCTTCCTCGTCTCCGGCCTCGCGGTCGGCGGCCTGCATCTCGAATCGCGCGCGCTGTACGGCGGGATCGTTGAGTTCCGTAAAGGCGTTCGCCAGTTCCCATCCGTTGACAAAGGACTCGAACCGTTCGACAAGGCGCGGGTTCTCGCGGTGGCTCTTGGCCAGCGGCGAAATTTCCAGAGGGTGGTCGATGATATGGATCGGCTGGATCAGATCGGGTTCGACCCTTTCGCCGAAGACAAACTCGACAACCTGTCCCCAGTTCAGTTTCGGATCGACCGACAGGCCGAGACCTTCTGCGGCCTTGCGGGCCTCTTGCGCCGTTTCGAGGCGCAGGAAATCGATCCCGGTTTTCTCCGCGACGATCTCGCACATGCCTTTGCGCGGCCACGGCGCGGCAAAATCGATCACTTTCTCCGTGCCGTCCTCTTGTGTGCCGTAAGGGACTTTCGTCGAGCCGTGGATCTCCTGCGCCACGGCGCTTACCATGTTTTCGATCAGGACCATCATATCCGTATAATCGGTATACATGTGGTATCCCTCGGCCGAGGTGAATTCCGGGTTGTGCTTGAAGGAAATGCCTTCGTTCCGGAAACACCGCCCGATCTCGAAAACGGAGTCGGCAAAACCGCCGACGATCAGGCGTTTGAGGAACAGCTCCGGCGCGACGCGGAGATAGAAATCCGTATCGAGCGTATTGTGGTGCGTGACAAAGGGTTTTGCGGATGCGCCGCCCATGATCGCGTGCAGCATCGGCGTCTCGACCTCTACCGCGCCGAGATCTTCCAGATACCGGCGGATGAAAGAGACGACTTTCGCGCGCGTGCGCAGGATATCCCGGCTGTCCTCGTTCATGATCAAATCGAGATAACGCTGACGGTAACGCTGCTCGACATCCGAAAGCCCGTGATATTTTTCGGGCAGCGGCAGCGTGCTTTTGGAGAGCATCTCGATTCGCTCCGCGCGTACGGACAACTCTCCGCGCGGTGTGCGGCGGATCGTCCCGGCCGCACCGACAATGTCCCCGATATCGAAGAATTTGAGCTTGGCCAGCTCGTCTTCGGATAACGTATCTTTGTGACAAAAGACCTGAATCTTCTCGCTCGGGTCGTGGAGATCGAGGAACATGCCGTTATTCCGCATGGCCATGATCCGCCCCGCGACCCGGACCAGATCTTCGGTTTCGGTCCCGGTCGGCAACGCGGCGTAGTGTTCCTGAAGCGGTCCGGCCTGATGGGTCCGCTCAAAACGGTAGGGATAGGGAGAGATCCCCGCCTCGCGCATGGCTTTGAGCTTCAGTTGGCGCGCTTCAGCCGGATCGGTCGCTGCCGCCGTCGCCGCTGCTGCGTTTTGTTGTTGGCCTGCTCCGGCGGTCCGGGACTCGGATGGGGATTTACTCATAAACATTTCTCCCTGGTTATTCAGAGTTTCGCATGTAGCAAATCCCCCGGCGGAAAGCCAGAGATTTTTCCTGTCAGAACCTTGCCGTGAGTCAGGCTTTTTTCGGCGCGGACTCCTGCGGAGCGCCGAGGGCCCCGACGGCACTTTTCAGCAGATCGAGCGGGAGAGGCAGGACGATGGTGCTGTTTTTCGCGACCGAGAATTCCGCGAGCGTGCCGAGATACCGGAGTTGCATCGTTTCCGGGCGTTTGGCAAGGATCTCTGCGGCTTCGTCGAGTTGTTTGGCGGCCTGGAATTCCCCTTCGGCGTTGATGATTTTCGCGCGCCGCACCCGCTCTGCTTCGGCTTGCTTGGCGATGGCCCGGACCATGGTCTGGTCGATGTCGATGTGTTTGATTTCGACATTCGTGACCTTGATTCCCCATCCGTCTGTCTGGGAGTCGAGGATGTTCTGGACGTCTGTGTTCAGTTCATCGCGTTTGGCCAGCATGTCGTCGAGGTCGTGTTTTCCGAGGACGGAGCGCAGCGTCGTTTGTGCGAGCTGGCTTGTCGCGGCATAAAAGTTTTCAACGCGGTTGATGGCGTAGCCCGGCTCGACAACGCGGAAATAGACGACGGCGTTGACTTTTACGGAGACGTTGTCGCGTGAGATGACATCCTGTGAGGGGATGTCTTCGGTGCGGATCCGCATATCGACAAGGGTCATTTGCTGGATCCCGGGGAGGATGAGCCGCAGTCCCGCGCCGCGGGTGCCGGTGTATTTCCCCAGTGTATAGACGACGCCGCGCTCGAATTCCTTGATGATCCGGATGGACGAAAACAAAAGAACGACGAGGGCGACGAGAACGACAGCAACAAAACTCATGAGGGCCTCCATTTGGCTGTTTGGGTCATTGTTTGGTTATCGATGAATGATCTTTAAACGCAAATCGTCTTGCCAGGCGGCGATCGTAACAAAGTCGCCTGCCTTGAGTGTGCAGGGCTCTTCGCTGTACGCTTGCCAGACTTCCCCCTGGATGCGGACGCGGCCGTTCGTACCTGTCCATGAAACGATTCTGGCCGTGCTGCCGATGAGGCCTTCAGTGCCGGTCTGGCTGCGGCGTTTGTATGAGTTGACGGCCATCCAGACGATCAACGCGACGAGCAACAGACCGGAAAAGGCCATGCCGCCCAGGATTTGCCAGTCGAGGCCGAGCCCCGGCATTTGAGAATCGTCAAACATCACAAGTCCTCCGATGACGAAAGCGGCGACGCCGCCGATTCCGAGAACGCCGAACGAGGGGACGAAGAATTCGGCGATCAGCAACGCTGCGCCGACAAGGAGCAGGATAATCCCTGCGGCGTTGACCGGCAGGATATTCATGGCGTACAGACCCGCGATGAGAGCCAGAACGCCGATCGTTCCGGGCAGCAATGTGCCGGGTGAGTAAAATTCCAGCAAAATGCCGTAAACGCCGATGGTCATCAGGATCATTGCAATATTCGGATCGGAGATCAGGGCCAGAATTTTTGTTTTCCAGTCGGCTTCAATGATGTGGACGGGGGCGTCTTTGGTCTGGAGGCTGACGGTCCGGCCGTTTTTCAGAGCGATTTCCGTGCCGTCGATTTTTTGAAGGAGGTCGGTCCGGCTGGTTGAAAGATGATCGATGACACCTTGTTCAAGGGCTTCCCGGGCGGTCAGGGAGGCGGCCTCCCGGACGGCTTTAACGCCCCATTCGGCATTACGTCCGCGCATGTCCGCAAGGGAGCGGATCAGGGCGGAGGAGTCTTCCAGAGCCTTGTTGTCAAGCGCGTTCCCATTTGTTTGCGCGGGCGCGTTTTCTTTGTCTTCGTTTCCACTCCCGCTTCCACTTCCACTGCCACCTCCGCTGATTTCAATCGGGGTCGCCGCGCCGATATTCGTGCCTTCGTCCATCACGGCGATATGGGCGGCGTACATCAGGAAGGTGCCTGCGCTGGCCGCATGCGCGCCGGCCGGCGTGACATGGATAACGACCGGGAGCGGGGATTCGGTGATGGCCGAGACCATCTCCCGCGTCGAGGTGAGGAGGCCGCCCGGCGTATTCATTTCGAGGAGGAGCATTTGCCCGCCGCCCTGATGGGCTTGTGTAATCGCCTTTTCAAGGAATGCGGCATAGGCCGGAGAAACGGCTCCTTCCATGGTCATGACGTATACGGGGTCGGAGGCCGGGGCAGTCAGTGCCGGAGCGGAAAGCAAGGACAGCAGGCCCGCAAAAAGCAGGCCGAGCGAGAAAAAGAGGCTTTTATTTTTAGTGTTTTTCATCGCATCCTCAAAAAGCAATCCTGATGCTCTCCTCAGGTGAGAGACATAAATAAATAGATGAATCGCGAAGACACAAAGACGCGAAGGAAAGTGCGAAAACTTTGCGCCTTCGCGCCTTCGCGATTCAAAAACAGTTTATCCATCCATCGCAATTCTATTTGTGTTATCTTACGCGGCTTTGCGGATGGCGTCGAGGGCCTTGATCAGGGTGTCGCCCATTTCCGATGTGCTTACGCAGGTGCAGCCTTCGGCCATGATGTCGCCGGTGCGCAGGCCTGCGCCGAGCAGGTCCTGAACGGCCCATTCAATCTCGTCGGCCAGAAGTCCCTGATCCAGCGAGTAGCGCAGGCACATGGAAAAGCTGAGGATGGTTGCGAGCGGGTTGGCTTTTCCTTGTCCGGCGATGTCCGGGGCGGAGCCGTGAACCGGTTCGTACAGGGCTTTGCGGCGGCCGGTTCCTGCGTCCTCAAGGCCAAGAGAGGCGGAGGGGAGCATGCCGAGCGAGCCGGTCAGCATCGCGGCTTCGTCGGAGAGAATGTCTCCGAACAGGTTGTCGGTCACAAGAACGTCAAACTGGCGCGGATTGCGCAGAAGCTGCATGGCGCAGTTATCGGCGTACATGTGCGAGAGCGCGACATCGGCGTATTCGGCCTGATGCAGCTTCGTGATCTCTTCGCGCCAGAGTTTTCCGGACTCCATGACATTCGATTTTTCTGCGCTGCAGACTCGGTTTTGGCGTTTGCGGGCCATTTCAAACGCGACGCGGCCCACGCGGTGAATTTCCGATGTCGTGTAGACCTGGGTGTTGACGCCGCGGCGCTGGCCGTCGGGAAGATCGGAAATACCTTTCGGTTCGCCGAAATAAACCCCGCCGGTCAGTTCGCGGACGATCAGGATATCAAGTCCCTTGACGATCTCCGGTTTGAGGGTCGATGCGTCGGCCAGTGCGTCAAACACGATGGCCGGGCGCAGATTGGCGAAAAGGTCCATGTCCTTGCGGATTTTTAAAAGACCGGCTTCCGGGCGGATGTCGTAGGGGACGTTGTCCCATTTCGGGCCGCCGACGGCCCCGAGAAGAACCGCGTCGGCATCCTGGCATCGGGCGACGGCTTCATCCGTCAGCGGGACGCCGTGCGCGTCGATCGCCGCGCCGCCGATCAGGTCTTCGTGGACGTCGAAAGAGAGACCGGCCTTGCTTTCGAGCCAGGTCATCAATTTGCGCACTTCGGCCATGACTTCCGGGCCGATTCCGTCACCGGGCAGAACGACAAGGGAACAGGTTTGTTTGGTCATTGTTTATGCTTTCTTCTCGTTGTTTTCTTGAAGGTTTTTATTTTTATAACCGCAGGCGCAGAGAACGCAGAGGATAAGAAAAGAAATTTAAACCCCGTCATTCCGGCGAAAGCCGGAATCCAGTTATCTTTTTTCTGGACCCCGGCTTTCGCCGGGGTGACGAAGAAAAAATATACGGTCTCTGTGTCAATACGATTCGTAATGCTATCCGTTTCTCTCTTAATTCTCACATCCACGGGCGGGCGTTGCCGCGTTTTTGTTCATAGGCGTCTATGGCGGCCGATTTCTCGAGCGTCAGGCCGATATCGTCCAGACCGTTGAGCAGGCAGTGGCGCTTGAACGAGTCGATTTCGAACGACAGGTCGATGCCTTCGGACGGGGCGGTGATGGTTTGTGCGGTCAGGTCGACGGAGATGGTGTCTCCGGCTTGTGCGACTTGCATCAGGTGATCGACGTTTTTTTTCGGGAGAACAATGGGTAAGATGCCGTTCTTAAAGCAGTTGCTGAAGAAGATATCGGCAAAGCCCGGCGCGATGATGCAGCGGATGCCAAAGTCGAGCAGGGCCCACGGCGCGTGTTCCCGGGAAGAGCCGCAACCGAAATTCGCCCCGGCGACAAGGATTTGCGCGTTTCTGTAGGGGGGACGGTTCAGGACGAAATCCGGGATTTCTTTGCCTTGATCGTCGTAACGCATTTCATCGAACAGATTGACGCCCAGTCCCGTGCGTTTGATCGTCCGCAGGAATTGTTTGGGGATGATCATGTCCGTGTCGACGTTCAGGACGGGCAGTGGTGCGGCAACGGCGCAGAGTTGGCGAAAAGGCTCCATGGGGGGGTCCTCTTTTTGTTTGATATGGGCTTTTCCGAAGTGAAGCGGAACTTGACGCGGTTGTCAATTCAGATGATGGGGCGTCCGATCACATGACTTCTTGAAGGGGCTGTTTTGTAATCGGCCTCTGCCTCGGAGAACAGGCGGGCGCACAGGCCTTCGTCGTCTTCCAGTTCCTCGACGACCTGCGCGAGAAGGCAAAGAACCTTTGGATCGAATGCCGCGTAATATTTATCCTCCGGATGGTCGGTCATCATCCGGCGGATGGTGCTTTCCGGGGAGCGGCGTTCCGGCTGGTGCGGGCGGTGAATACGGTCTCCGTCATAGGCATCGGCGATGCAGGCAACCTGAATCAGCAGACCCTGACTTTCCGGCGGGAGTCCCAGCGTTCCTTTTCCGTCGAGGCGTTCGTGGTGGTAGAGCATCAGGCTGCGGATCATCCGGACGTGCGGGTGGTCGCTGAATTCTGTGCGGGACGGCTCGTCCAGTGCCGCGAGGACCTCATCCAGAATTTCGATCCCGTGGACGATGTGCTGTTTTTTTTCGAGGCGGACCTCGTCCGATTGTTTTGGAAGTGTCCAGTTTTCGATCCTGTAGCTTTCATGTGTTTTGCCGAGATCGTGGAGCATAAAGGCCCGGCGGAAATTTTCGGCGGCGGGCTGTGAAAAACCGGCCTTCAGCAGCATCCGCTTGCCGAGATCCGCGGCCCGGTAGAGGTGCGGAATCATCTGTTTCTGGCCGTAACGTTCGGACGTCGCGGCGCCGTACGCGGAGATGCGGTCAGTGAGGGATTGCTCGAAAGCCTGCCATTCGGGCGAGCGGAGATGCGGGTCCGAAGACGAATCGTAACTCAAAAGAATTTTGCGAAGCTGCTCCACCCCCTCCAGCGGATCAGGCTTCGGCGGTATGATGTTTGTCATTTTTTGTCTTCTTATTCCGGCTTACACAAACGCCCTTTGCTGAACCCGGACGCACCCTCATTATAAAATGCACACAATTCGTAAAAAAAATATTAAGAGACCTCTGTCCACAATATTAGAGGTCTCGAATGTCGCAGACCCGTCCTGTGACGGCGGCGGCGGCGGCCATGGCCGGGCTTAGAAGGTGGGTTCGCCCGCCGCGGCCCTGGCGTCCTTCGAAATTCCGGTTCGATGTGGAGGCGCAGCGTTCTCCGGGGGAGAGTTTGTCCGCGTTCATGGCCAGACACATCGAGCATCCCGGCTCCCGCCATTCGAACCCGGCCGCGATGAAGATCTTGTCCAGGCCTTCGGCTTCGGCCTGTTCCTTGACCAGGCCGGAGCCGGGGACGACCATTGCCAGTTTGATATTTTCGGCGACTTTGCGGCCTTTGGCGATGTCGGCGGCGGCGCGCAGGTCTTCAATCCGTCCGTTGGTGCAGGAGCCGATAAAGACCTTGTCGAACGTGATGTCGGTCAGTTTTTGTCCTGCCGTCAGGCCCATATAGGCGATCGCGCGTTCGATCGCGGTTTTGCGGGCGGCGTCTTTTTCAGTGGCCGGATCCGGGACGCTTGCCGTGACGGGCAGGACGTCCTGCGGGCTTGTCCCCCATGTGATCTGCGGGACGATGTCGGCGGCTTCGAGCGTGATTTCCTTGTCGTAGCGCGCGCCGTCATCCGAGGGCAGGGTGGACCAGCAGGCAACCGCCTTGTCCCAATCGGCACCTTGCGGAGCCATCGGGCGGCCCTTGACATAGGCGAAGGTTTTTTCGTCAGGGGCGATCAGGCCTGCGCGGGCGCCGGCTTCGATCGACATGTTGCACACGGTCATGCGGCCTTCCATGGACAGGTCGCGGATGGCCTGGCCCGCATATTCGATAACGTAGCCGGTTCCGCCGGCCGTGCCGATTTTCCCGATAATGGCGAGAACGATGTCTTTGGCGGTGATTCCGGCCGGCAGGGCGCCGTTGACTGTGATCCGCATGGATTTTGCCGGTTTCTGGATCAGGGTCTGGGTCGCGAGAACGTGCTCGACCTCGGATGTGCCGATCCCGAAAGCCAGCGCACCGAACGCGCCGTGCGTTGAGGTGTGCGAGTCGCCGCAGACGATCGTCATGCCGGGCTGAGTGAATCCTTGTTCCGGTCCGATGATGTGGACGACGCCCTGGCGTTTGTCATTCATGCCGAAATAGGAGACGCCGAAATCCCGGCAGTTTTTCTCAAGCGTTTCGACCTGGACGCGGCTGTCTTCTTCGGCGATGCCCTTGTCGCGGTCGACGGTCGGGACGTTGTGGTCGGCCACGGCCAGTGTGGCGGTCGGCCTGCGGATTTTCCGGCCGGCCATGCGCAGGCCCTCAAACGCTTGCGGGGACGTGACTTCATGAACGAGGTGGCGGTCAATATACAGGAGACAGGTGCCGTCTTCGCTGCATTCGACAATATGATCGTTCCAGATTTTTTCAAAAAGCGTCCGCGGCTCTGCCATTTTGACCTTCCATGGATATCAGAACATTATATAGGGTTGATTTTTGGGGACGCAGTATATCCGGATCGCGCCAGGTTGCAATAAAATAGGGGAATATGAAAGTTGTCATATTTTTGCCACAATTATGCCTAAATTATTCGGATGACTGGATTTTTTGACCTTTATTAGATTTTTTTCTAAATCTATGAGATACTTAATCTATAAGGTCAAAAACGGAATTCGGCCAGGGAAATTGAATATAAAGACGGAATCGTACAAAAACGTGACCGGAAAAAGGCAGAAAGAATTATATGTTTTGCCGGAATTCCGGTAGAATCGGGGCCGGGCTTTAAAACTTAAAAGGAGGATTTGAGACATGTTGGGTTTCTTTAAAATGCAGGGGGTGCAATTGAGTGCGGCCGTTATGGCGGGCGCGATCATGGGGTCGTCTCCGGCACATGCGACGACGGGTGGCGGAAGCGATTTCAGCACGATAGCCGAGAATATTGTGACATCCATTCAGGATCTCCCGTCCCTGATCACGGGGCTGGCTTATCTGGTCGGGATTGTTCTTGCAGTGCTGGGGATCCTGAAAATCAAGGACCATGTTGAAAACCCGAACAATGCGCCGTTGAAAGAGGGCGCGATTCGGATCGCTGCCGGTGGGGCGCTGTTTGCGCTTCCGATTATTACCGATGCGATGCTCTCAACGATCGGGACGGGGACGGGTGTTTCGACCCCGACAATGAACAGCATTACGTTCAATTAAGCGGAAATTTTTTTCGCATATCATCAAAAACCGGCGCATTGCGCCGGTTTTTTTTGTGTGTGACAAGGAAAAAACGAGATTTTCCCTTGCTTTTCGCCGCTCTTTTTCCTATTCCTAGCTCAGTTTTCCCGCCAAGCATGTATCAGGAACAGCTGAAATATATGGATTTTGAGAGTTTAGGTTTAGGTGACGCGCTTCTGGAGGCCATTACGGCTTGTGGCTATACGGAGCCGACCCCCATTCAGGCGCAGGCGATTCCGCCGATCCTGATGACGAAGGATCTGATCGGTCTCGCCCAGACCGGCACGGGAAAGACGGCAAGTTTTATCCTCCCGATGATCGACATTCTGGCCGAAGGGCGGGCGAAGGCGAGAATGCCGCGCTCTCTCGTTCTGGCTCCCACGCGGGAACTCGCGGCGCAGGTGGCCGAGAATTTCGAGAAATACGGCAAAAATCATAAGCTGACGATGGCCCTTCTTGTCGGCGGAGAAGCAATGGGCGATCAGTTACGCCTCCTTGAAAAGGGCGTGGATGTTCTTGTTGCGACGCCCGGTCGTCTGCTTGATCTCTTTGATCGGGGCGCGGTTTTACTCAGCGATATCAAAATTCTCGTAATCGACGAGGCCGACCGGATGCTTGATATGGGTTTTATTCCGGACATCGAAAAAATTATCTCGAAACTTCCGGCGATCCGGCAAACGCTGCTCTTTTCGGCGACAATGCCCGACGAGATCCGCCGTCTGGCCGATAAATACCTGATGAATCCGAAAAGCGTCTCGGTGGCCCCGCCGGCTTCAACGGCGGATCTGGTGGAGCAGCATCTCGTCTGGGTGACGCCGCGCACGAAACGCAAGGCGCTGGAGACGATCATTCGGCGTGAGGATGTGCGCAACGCCTTTGTCTTTCTGAACCGCAAACGGGATATTGCGGCGCTGGCCTTATGGCTGAAACAGCAGGGATTTTCGGCGGCGGCGCTTCACGGAGACATGTCGCAGCCGGAGCGGACCCGCACGCTCAAAGCCTTCAAGAATAACGAGATTGTTTTGCTGATTTGTAGCGACGTTGCAGCCCGCGGACTGGATATTCAGGGCGTCTCCCACGTCTTTAACTACGATGTGCCGATGCATTCGGACGATTACGTGCACCGGATCGGCCGAACCGGGCGGGCGGGGATGAGCGGCCGTGCCTGGACGCTGGCGTCACCGGATGACGAGAAATACATCAAGGCGATCCAAGAACGGATCCGCGCTCCGATTCCGGTCGAAACGCTTGAGGATAAAAAACCGGCGCAGGCGCCTGTGCCTGAATCCAGGTCTGCGCTACCCCGTGAGAGTAAAAAACCGGTCGGAGGATCGCGGCGAAAAAAAGACGGGCATGATGACGGATCGGCGGTCCTCGGTTTCGGTGGCGATATTCCGGCGTTTTTCCAGTGATCGCACGGCATCGGGAATCCCGGCTGGACGCTTGATTTTCATAGATATGTCCCGCATTATCCCGGAAGAGGATAACGATCCTGACCCTGACAGACCTTGATTGATTCTGATTTATGACAGACCGCGACCGCTCCGGGATGATTTCAAGCTATGACGACCGCACGGCAAATGGGCTGAATGCGGCGCTTCGGACGTCCTCCGCCCTCGTTCTGACGGCGTCTTTGACTCTTTGCGGAGTGGCAGGGTTGTCCATTGCCCACGCCCGCGCGCAAGGCTTCGATACGAAGCACGAAACGCCGCTTCCCGTCGATTTCGCGGCGGACAGCCTTGTTCACGATGAAGAGCGCCAGTTGATTGTTGCTGACGGCAATGTCGAATTCGTGCAGGGAAACCGGATCGTCCGCGCCGACCGGGTGGTTTATACGCTCCGCGATAACGGTGTTTATGCGGAAGGTCATGTCGTCATGAACGATGAAGACGGCTCCGTGTATTTTGCGGACCGTCTGACGTTCACAAAAGATCTTCGGGAAGGCTATATCGCCAATCTGCGCACGGTTCTGGCCGACGGCTCCCGTTTCCGGGCGGCGGAGGGCGAGCGTACGTCCGGGCGGACGATCGTGATGAAGAGCGCATCATATACGCCGTGCGAACCCTGCAAGACCGATCCCTCACGCGCTCCGGCCTGGGCCATCCGGGCGGAGGAGGTCGTCCACGATCAGGAGAAACGCCAGATACAATATCAAAATGCGCATTTCGAGTTTGGCGGAATTCCCCTGATATGGGTTCCGTATTTCTCGCATCCGGACGGCACGCTGGACCGGAAGAGCGGCTTTCTGTCCCCGCGTCTCGGCTGGGACAGCGAGCTTGGGGCCCAGATTTCAAACGCCTATTACTGGTCGATCGCACCGGACAAGGATGCGACACTCGGCATAATGGCGCTCAGCAACGAGGCCCCCGTCCTGTTCGGGGAATGGCGCCGGAGATGGCAGACCGCGGAGTTGACGCTTAACGGCAGCACGACCTATTCCAGCCGTCCGGACCGGGAGGCGGGGGAAGAGGTCACCCGGGACGAGGAAATCCGGGGACATGTCTTTGCCGAAGGGCTCTGGGATATCAGCCGGACGTGGCGGGCGGGCCTGAACCTTGAACTGACATCTGACAATCAATATCTCAAGCAATACGATATTTCCGGCGAGGACGTTCTCGAAAACGAGATCTATGCCGAACGTCTGTCCGGCCGGAATTACACGGCAGGGCGCTTGCTGGCGTTTCAGGACGTCCGGGTCCGGGAAGAACGGATCGAGCAGGTCGATGTCCTGCCGGAGATCGAAATGCATTTTATGGGAGATCCGGACGAAACGCTGGGCGGACGCTGGGCTTTTGATATGTCCGCGCTGAATTTGCGCAAGGAAGGAAACGATCAGGATGTCGCGCGCATGATTTCCCGTGCGAGCTGGGCAAGGCGGTTTCTCTCGGATTACGGCTTTTCTGTTAATACGGAAATGAGTGTCCGGGGCGATTATTATTACGTCACGGACTCGGATTATACGACCAGCGGCCTGACAAATGACGAGAATGTCAGCGAGACTCGCTGGATTCCGCGCTGGCATACGGTGGCCGCCTATCCATTGATCAAACCGGTCTCGGGCGGGCAGGCGGTCATCGAGCCGCTCGTGGCCTTGACGCTCGCGCCAAATATCGATGTGGAGGAGGACATTCCGAACGAGGACAGTCAGGACGTTCAGATCGACGCGAGCAATCTTTTCGAGGCCGACCGCTTCCCGGGTGAAGACCTGATCGAGGACCAGTCCCGCGCGACCTACGGCCTGCGTGGCGGGATCCACGGCTACGGCGGCTCGCGGGTCGAGGCTTTCCTCGGCCAGAGCTACCGCTTTAGCTCAAGCGACAATCCGTTTCCGCGAGGCTCCGGTCTGGACCGGCAAAGCTCCGATATCGTCGGGCAGGTCTCCGCTCTGGTCGGGGATCGTTTCTCGCTCGATTATCGTTTCCAGCTTGACAATGAGGACCTGTCGAACGAACGGGACGAGGTCTCGTTGTATGCTGAAGTCTGGAAGCTTGATTTGAGTGCGGATTATCTCTATGCCCGGGGACTGGAAGGCACCGATATCGATGAAAGCCGGGAGCAGGTCAAAGGCCGGATCGATTATCATTTCGTCCCCGACTGGACGCTCCGGATCGGGGCGACGCAGGATCTGGGCGAAAATCCGGGCCTGCGTGAAGCCGAACTTGGCCTGGTCTATGACGGGCAGTGCCTCGATTTCGAGATCGAGGCCGAGCGCTCTCTGGCGGATGAAAGCTCCGGCGACAGCGGAACGGAGATCATGTTTCGGATCGGCTTCAAGAACCTGGGGGAATTCAGAACGTCCGGCTTATCGATCGGTGATTCGAATGACGATGAAGATGATGAGAATTAATGAGGCGTGCGGGTGATGCTTGAAGCCTATGATCCCCATACCCGTTACCGGAAGCGTTCCCGGACGCGGTTTCTGGGGCGGACGTTTACGCTCGTCCTGATCGGCGGAGCCGTGTATGCGGGGTTTCTCTGGGGACAGACCTATGCGCATGGCAGGATCCAGTCCCTTCAGGTGGAAAAGGCGGATATGCGGGCGGAGATCAGCGTCCTGCAGGATCAGGTCACGGATCTTCTGGCACAGGCGCAGACGGCCAATCTGCGCTACGAACAGTTGCAGGCCGCCTACGAACAGGAAATGCCCTCGGAGGGACCTTTGTGGCGGCTGGTTCTGATCCTGCGTGAACAGATCGACGCCGGAATTGCTCCGGGCCGCATGGAAACGCTACTCAGAACCATGGACCCCCCGAAAAACTGCGTTGAGCCTGCAATTCGGAGGTTCGTGGCTTCGACGCCGACATATGACGGGCCGGACAGTCTGGTCAATTTTGCCGGGGATCGTCTTGTTTTGAGGGGAAAGGGGTATTCGGCGCAATCGGCGGACGGGACGCCGGAAGCCTGGTACGATCCCAAACGCCCTGTTGATATTGAGATTTCGCGCCGGATTGAAGAGGGTGAGGAGGTCGTTGCCCGGAAAAGCGGCATGTTGCCGTTTTCTCATACGCTCGTTTTCGAGGGGCGGGAATACCGTTTCAGCTTCAGCGACGGCTCCAAAGCCTCGATACAGGTCTCATTCGACAGTTGTTCCTATCCGTGATCCGGTGACGCTTATGTTTTCAAGGGACAGGGTAACCTCCACTGGCCGATCGCCGGCAAGATCCGGGGCTGTTCCCTTGAGTGTTACATCCAGTGTCAGATTGTCCGGCCAGAGACCTCTCGGTTCGATTTTGATCGCAGTACCAATGAAATGTGTAAGCGCGTTTTGAATGACTTCCGGCGCGGCGGACTGAAGAGCCGGGAGCGCCGCGAAGCGTTCGGGCGTAATGCGCAGGATGAAAGGCGTTTGCGCGCCGGCTTCCAGTTGTCCTCCGGTAATATCCATTTTCCCGTTGGGTAAGATCTTCAAATCGACTTTTCCCGACAAGGGGGGGAGAGCTATGTCCGGGAGAACGGGATGAAGCAAAAGCGCCATGTCGAAATCCTTGATGCCAACGCCGCTCAGCGTAAGCCGGTCGCTTTGAAGTGTGGCGTTTGCGATTGTGCGCGTTGAGAACAACGGCGCACGGAATTGCGGGAGGATAAGGCTTTCCGTTTTTAACGGGGCGTCAGAGCTGTAGTGAGCGTCCGTGACGCTGAATTGTCCAGATAATTCTGTGATTTCAAGTGATTGTCCGACGTCCAGATCTCCGTAATCGAGTGAAAATTGTGCGGTGTTTTTATGGGGCGCCTTTCCCGGATAAAAGGATCCGCTTGCCTGTATCTCCGCTGCGTGTAGTTTGACCCATTCGGGGATTTTGAAATGAAAAAGATCTTGTGCTTTGCGGAACAGACGCGGCGGTAAGGTCCAGTCTATCCGTTCTGCTGCAATATTTTGTTTTTCGTTTTCTGAGAAAATGACGCGCATTTCCCCAAAATGTCCGTATTCCGGATGGATATAGGAGAGGTTTATCGTGTTTTCTGATGCAAAAAAGTTAAAATGAATCTCTTTTTTTGAAAAATCGGAGCTAAATTCTGCGCTTTTGGGTATCTTGAAGTTGTAATTCTCCATAAATCTGAAGAAATTCTCCGTTTTTTGTGAAAAATTTCCTGATAATGAATCCCGCATATAACTGTATGTAATGTGGCTTTCGGGGTATCCGGAGAGGGACGCGGTGCCGGAAAAATCTTTGAAAGACAAATCGTTGAAGAGGAATGTAAGATTTTGAATCAAAAACGGGCCGTAAACGGCTTTTCCGGCTTCAATTTGTGAGGCAGGCAGACGGGCGAGCTTTCCGTCACGATATGCGAAATCGAGCGTTCCAAAAATCCGGCCTGCATGGAATATGCCGGCGGTCGCGTTTCCGTCAGCAATCTCTATGCTGATGTTTCCCGTTTTTGTGGTTTTGTCAATTTCTCCGGTTATGGTGAATTGTCCGTTAACGGCGGCGTTTGTTTCCGAGGAGAAAAAGCCGGCGATCCTGATATTTTGCCTGCGGCTGTATATTGAGAGGTTTCCTGTGTAATCTCCTGTTTCTGTTTTGAGAATAAGGTTCGGCCATTCGAGTGTAAACCGGTCCTCGATTTTCAGGAGTTGTGTTAAAGCGGTGGCGGCGGAGCTGAGCGCAGTTCTTAGGTTTTCTATATTTATTTTAAAGGCTTGCCCCTCTTTTTTAATAAAAAGATCGAGGGTTGTGTTTCCGGCGATGAGTTGCCCGTTGACAGGAGAGATCTGATACGGCGTTTTCGGAAGGAAGCGTGCCTGTGGGGGCGTTTTTTTGATAAAGACGACGGTTCCGCCGATGATCGCTATAAGAAGAATGGCGGTGATCGCGGCTTTCCGGGGGGTGGAGAGCCCCCGGAGCCCGGAGCGCCATGCGGATAAAAAAATGCTCATAGCCGGGGACTATAACGCCTAAAGATAACTGCGAAAAGAGCTTATGGCCCGAGAAGACCAAGCCGGGTCAGGAGGCGCAGGCTCGGCGGATTATGGGGCGCGGTTTTGATGTCCTCCCGGGAAAGCCAGACAAGTTCTTTGGCATCCGATCCGGCGCGTGGCGTTCCGCTTTCATAAGAGCAGGTATAGCGCAGGAAAATGAAAGGGACGGTTCCGCCTTTGTATGCGGTCACATCCGAGTCAAAATCGAACGGTTTCAGGTTTTTGACGGTGATGTGTGTTTCTTCGAGGATTTCCCGGCGGACGGCATCGTCCGGATGTTCTTTGGGCTCGATCCCGCCGCCCGGAAGATGCAGCGTTCCGGGATATGCGCCGCCGGGCTTGTTTTGGCGCAAAAACAGATATTTGCCCTCTTTTTCAATCAGGGCGGAAACAATCACGCGGGTTCCGGTCATGGTAAAACCTGTCTCATGGTGTTGAAGTGAAGATTACTTCTGAAAGAAGGTCTTCAATCTTTTTCAAAGGTAAACCAATCAGTTTTCCACAATGATCCTCTGTATACTTGAACTCAACCGCTGTTGCTGCTTCTATCACCATATCTGTCTTTGATATCGGTAGTTTCTCCACCTCTGCAATGACCATTTCAAGGTACTCAAGAGGCACTCCCAAAGTCAAACAAACCGATTCCATTTTACTTTTTTGATTCTCCATTATCGGTGTCTCTTTCCAAATATATTCGGATCATTCCTGATTGAAGGGATTATACAATCCTGGTTCTGGAAAGAAAGCGGAGATTTGGTGGGTTGTTTTCGTTTTTTACAGTCTCTTTCCGGGCGAGGCAGCTAATCTGGGAGGGGCCCCTTTCAACTCCGTTCCCGTCATCCCCGCCTGCGCGGGGATGACGGTTAATAGGTCAGGTTAAATATCCAGATCCTGAACGAATTCGGCGTTGTCCTGAATGAATCTGAAGCGCGGTTCCGCGTTCCGGCCCATGAGGCGTTCGACGAGATCGTCGAGTTCCGCGCGTTTGGCGGCGCGGAGGGCTTCGGGGGACGGCGCGTCGTCGTCGGGCTCCGTCAGGGTTTCATCCGGGCGCAGGCCGAGCGTGGCCATGGCCGCGTCGGGGATGGAGACGCGGATCAGGGTCCGGGTCGCCGGGTTCATCGTCGTCTCGCGCAGTTGCGCGGCCGGCATTTCCCCAAGCCCTTTAAAGCGGGAGAGATCGACTTTTTTCTTGCCCTTGAAGGTCGTGGCCATCAATTCGTCCTTGTGCAGGTCGTCCCGCGCATAGGCGCTGAGCGGGCCGCTGACGAGGCGGTAAAGCGGCGGCTGGGCGATATACAGATGTCCTTTTTCGATGAGCGGGCGCATCGCGCTGTAGAAAAACGTGATCAGGAGGGCGGCAATATGTGCGCCGTCGACGTCCGCATCCGTCATGATGATGACACGCTCGTAGCGCAGGTCGGAGAGTTTGAAATCTTTTCCCGCGCCGCAGCCGAGAGCCTGAATGATGTCCTGAATTTCCTGATTGGCGCGGATTTTATCGGCGGTTGCGCTGACCACGTTCAGGATTTTCCCGCGCAGGGGCAAGATGGCCTGTGTTTCCCGGTTTCGGCCCTGTTTGGCGGAGCCGCCGGCACTGTCCCCCTCGACGATAAACAGCTCTGTGTCTTCGGCGTCTGTGCGGCTGCAATCCGCGAGTTTCCCGGGAAGGCGCAGTTTCCGCGTTGCCGTTTTGCGGGCCGTGATCCGGTCGTCCTTGCGGCGTTGACGTTCTTCGGCGCGCGCAACGATGTGTTCGAGAAGCTGGTTGCTGGCGGCCGGGTCGCTGGAGAGCCAGTGATCGAAGTAATCCTTGATCGCCGCGTCAACCCACCTGGCGGCTTCCCCCGTTGCGAGTTTTTCTTTTGTCTGGCCCTGAAACTGCGGGTCGCGGATGAACAGGGAGAGCAGGATCGCCGCGCCGCCGGTGATATCGTCCGCCGTGATGATCGCAGCCTTGCGGTTGCCGGTCATTTCTGCGTAGCCGCGCAGGGAGCGGGCGAGGGCCGTCCGCAGGCCGGTTTCGTGCGTGCCGCCCATCGGGGTCGGAATCGTGTTGCAGTATGAGCTGCAGAAACCTTCGCCGGCGGCCGGCCATGCGATCGCAAACTCGACCTTTCCCGCGGCGTTCGGGAGGTCGGCGATGCCGCAGAACGGGATGTTCGTCAGGGTTTCCGTCTCGCCGAGAGCCATTTCGAGATAATCGCGCAGGCCGTTCGGGAAATGGAATCTGTCTTTGGGCGGGATCTTGCTGTCGGCCGGGAGCAGGGATTCGTCGCAGGACCACAGAATTTCGACGCCGCGAAAGAGATAGGCTTTGGAGCGTGCCATTTGATACAGCCATGACGGCTTGAATTTCGGGTTCGCGAAAATTTCGGGGTCCGGGTGGAAGGTGACGGTCGTGCCGCGGCGGTTGCTGACCGTTCCGAGATCTTCGAGTTTGGTTTGCGGCGCGCCGCGCGAGAATCGCTGGCGGTAGAGCTTTTTGCCGCGGGCGACTTCGACGTCGAGGCTATCGGCCAGTGCGTTGACGACCGAGACGCCGACCCCGTGCAGCCCGCCGGATGTCTGATAGGCCTTTCCGCCGAATTTTCCGCCGGAGTGGAGCGTTGTCAGGATGACTTCGAGCGCGGATTTCCCCGGGAATTTCGGGTGCTCGTCGACCGGAATGCCGCGGCCGTTATCGACAATCGTGACGATGTCTCCGGGCTCAAGGCGCATTTCGATTCGGTCTGCGTGTCCGGCTACGGCTTCGTCCATCGCGTTGTCGAGGATTTCGCCCACGAGGTGGTGGAGTGCGCGGTCGTCCGTGCCGCCGATATACATTCCCGGGCGGCGGCGGACGGGCTCCAGCCCTTCCAGAACTTCAATATCGGAGGCGCCGTAGCTTTCGCCCTGGCCCTGATCGGTATCATTGTTATTGAGAAATAAATCCGACATAGCGGACATAATGCGTATTCGCGCATCGCATGACAAGGAAAAAACAGTATGATAGCCTCTGGAGTATAACGATTGCGGCTCCGGAAGGTCCCCGCCTTCGCGCATGATTGTCCGGGATCTCTTGTTTGGAGACCCCGGTTCTGCGCAAAACCTCCGCTTACGCGGAATTTTTGCTTGCCCGGGGTTGCGTTATTGGAAACGTTAACCTTTTCCCGGACACTAATGCGCCTTCGCGGGGATGACAGGTTGGTTCTGGCTTTTCGAGGGATGGAACGTATGAAAAAGAATCTCCTGAAAGCGCTTTGTTTTTTCTGTCTGGTGGGGGGGGCGTTATGCCTTTCCGCAGGGGAAAACCGCGCCGCAAGGGAACGCCCGCGCCTTCAGATTCCGGAGGGGATGCCGAAAGTCCGGGATGTCGCGGAATCGGAACTGGCCGGATACGCGGACCGGTTTGTCTATGAACGGGAAGACGACAAGGGCGTGTCGTTTACGATATACGTCCCCAAAGGCTGGGAACAGTCTGAGACGGTCTATAAGGAAAGCTTCGAGAACAGGGGGAGAAATGTTCTGGCTGAGATCGCCCGCTTCTACGGACCGCCGATCGTCGACAAGCGCAGTTTCATAACAATCAGCACGGTCTCCCCATCCCGGGATGTTACAGCGCCGCACTGGTTGCTGAATCATATTATTACAAACGGTTATCTTCTGGTCGGATATCGGCCGCTTGAGGAAGATGTGGCCGAAGCCCTGTATGCCGGCGTTCACAGAGACACGAGTTTTATCGTGCGCAGTAAAATTCAGCGGGACGGGGAGCGTCTCGTTCTGGTTCAGTACTGGGTCCCGGATTCGTTCTGGGAGCGGGAGAAAACGCTTCAGGCTGCGGCGGTCCGCTCCTTTGAAATACGGGATCCTCGGCCCTATACGGCGTTTGCGCAACTCGATTCCTACCGCTATCTGGATTATATGCTGTTTTCGTATCCGCCGGGCTGGAAATTCGGAAAAGCCTATATCGAAAGCCCGGACCAGTTCGGCACGAATATCGTCAATATGGCCTCATCCATTGCCGGGGCCGGATGGGTCAGCGCGAATATCGTCTCGCGGGATCCCACAAAACCGGCCGACCTGCCCGAAGAAATGAAACTGATCGATAAAATTGTCGCCGACAACGATTTCAAAGTGAGAGATATGATCGAGGAAGTGACAACATTCGATCTCCATCCGTTTTTCAGCTACGGGCGTGTGGAAGCTTTTTACGCCAGCCCGAATAAAGATCCCTCTGTGGAATATGAGGTTTGGGTAGCCTTCTCGCAGTCGCTGGAATTCTACAGCTTTTTTATTCTTTTTACGCCGTCCAGAAACGAGGATTTCCTGAGCTGGGCCGTCAATACGCGCGTTCTGGAGCATATGGTCGAAACCCAGAAGCCTGTCGCCGATATCTACATTCCGGAAGGCCGGTAATCAGATTCGTCAAATCGTTTCGATAGGGATGAGGAGGGAATTCCGGACCTGCTGCGTTTTGCGGTCCATGTTATGCAGGGCAAGTGCGGGAAGAGCGTCCAGTATTTTTACGATTTCGGGTTTGATTTTTTCCCCGTAGGGTATGATTTCCCCGTTTTCAAGGCAGAAAAACAGATCTCCGCTTGCCTTGTTCAGCTTGAGACGCACCGGCGGACTCGGGAAATCGCCGTCATGAAGAAAAGTGGCGTCTTCGGTCTGGCCGTTCGCATAAATCTCGGCCACCATCATCCGGCAGAGCGAGCCTTCGGGAAAAACACTGTGATCGATGGGTTTCATTGTCTCGTAAACCTTTTCTCTATTATATAGTGATTTCCAATAAGAATACGACACATTATTATTGGAAATTGTACCGAGCAAAGCCCAAAAGAGACATGGGCGTCCGTAAGGACGGAAGCATGCCTCCAAGGGCGTTTGGCGTAAAGGGTTCGCATTTAAAATGTTCTGTTTTAAATGCGAATAAAACTATAGGAGCCTCCTCTGCAAATTCCCGTTTCCTGTTATCCCTGCGAAGGCGGGATCTTCCGATTATGGTCTCTTGAACAAACGATTGTACAGATTCTTCCCCTCCCCGGTCTATACCCCTGTGGATTGCGAACGACCAACGGGAGTGTGGCAATCCGGAAATTTGGCCAGAAAATGCCCCCATGGCTGGCTCAGCGGCTGGATTGCCACGTCGGCGTTGTCTCCTCG
>JANQFU010000018.1 GCA_028277665.1 Alphaproteobacteria bacterium
CAGGTCTCGCCAGATGAAAACCTGTCGGTTTTCATGGCTCGTCCAGGTTCCGGGATTACGCGTTAACTTTTTCCGGACAGTCGTGCTTGAAAACGGGGACCGGGTTGCCGGTAAGGCGCAGAAAAAAGCCTTCCCGGATTCCCGCTGGAGTTTACCTCCGCGAAAGCGGGGGTGGGAACGACAAAACTGAGGGGTGGTGAGCCTATCCGTTTTCTTCCGTTGACCGCAGTGCGGGATCGCCCTAAGTTATCCTTCGTCCATGTTTTTTCTTTCCTGTTCCAACCGAAAAGGAGTTTCAGATGACGTTCGCAAGGGGACTTTCGGGGGTTGTGTCGGGTATTGCCGTATTTTCTGTGCTGGCCGGTGTCAGCCTTGGCGGCACGGCGACCGTTCATGCGAAGGACTCCGGGCCGATACCGGCTGTTCCCGCTCCCGCAAGTTTTGCGGATCTTGCCGATCGCCTGCTTCCGGCCGTTGTGAATATTTCATCGACACAGAAAATTGAGAATGTCGAAGAATTTCCGGAGTTTCCCCAGTTCCCGCCGGGCTCTCCTTTCGAAGATTTTTTTGATGAGTTTATGGACCGGCAAGGCTCCGGGCAACCGGCCGTGCCGCCCGCATCTCTCGGATCCGGGTTTATTGTCGATGCCGGAAACGGCTATATCGTGACGAATAATCATGTGGTCAAAGACGCTGAAGAAGTTCGCGTCACTTTTTTCGATGATGAGACAATCGAAGCCGAAATTATTGGCCGGGATGAAAAAACCGATCTGGCGGTTTTAAAAGTCGAGACGGATAAAAAGCTCACGGCAGTGGCGTTTGGGGATAGCGATGTTCTGCGCGTCGGTGACTGGGTCCTCGCGATCGGAAATCCGTTTGGGCTTGGCGGAACGGTAACGGCGGGGATCGTATCGGCGCAGCAGCGCGATATTCATGCCGGGCCGTATGACGATTTTATTCAGACGGATGCCTCGATTAACCGGGGGAATTCCGGCGGGCCGATGTTCGATCTTGAGGGAAAAGTGATCGGGATCAACACGGCGATCTTCTCGCCGTCCGGCGGATCGGTCGGGATCGGATTTGCCATTCCGTCCTCTCTGGCCAAGCCGGTGATCGACCAGATTGTTAAATATGGCCGGACACGGCGCGGCTGGCTTGGTGTGCGGATCCAGAGTGTGACGGAAGAAATTTCCGAAAGCCTCGGTCTTGGGGAGGCGCGCGGGGCGCTTGTGGCCTCTGTCACGCCGGAGGGGCCGGCTGCTGCGGCCGGGATGAAAACGGGCGATGTCATTTTGTCTTTTGACGGGAAAGAGGTTTCCCAGATGCGGACGTTGCCGCGGATTGTCGCCGAGACGCCGATCGATGAAGAGATTGAAGTCAAACTCTGGCGGGACGGGAAGACGCTGAGCGTTTTCGTGAAAATCGGTGAACTGGAAAAGGCGGAAGAAGACGGGTTGTTTGAGGTGACGTCACATGACGGAAACGGGCCTTCAGGCCAGCTTGACTTTGATGAGCTTGGCCTTGGTCTTTCTGCTCTCGGCGAAGCGGAACGGAAAGAATATCATATTCCGCGTTCGACCGAGGGCGTTCTGATCTCCGAGGTTAAAAACCTCTCGCAGGCGGCGGAGAAAGGCCTTTTGCCGGGGGATATAATCGTCGAGGTCGATCAAGGCCCGGTTTCCACACCTTCGGATGTGAAGGACAAGATTGAGGCCGCCCGCAAGAAAGGCCGGAAATCCGTGCTTTTTCTTTTGAGCCGTGAAGGAGATGTCCGGTTTGTCGCTCTGAAAATTAAAAGGGAATAAAATAGAACAGGAAAATGGCGATCTATTATTTTTGGGTTCGTTTCCCCTGAAACAGCTTTTTTCTCCAACGCAATTTCTATTCGATTCCAATCCTTTATATATATTCGGATTTTGGCCTGGGTTTCAGGATTTTTTCAAAAATACAATCTTCAAGTTGTGTGACATCATGTCTGCTTTCTTGGATATGAGGCGGAAGATACGCTGGTTTCTAAATTTGGTTTACAATTGTATGAGTAAATCTATGTGTTTCAACGGATCAATAAACCTTTTAGAATGATCTTCACGACTTTCCTCAAGAACGACCCAGAGTTGCAATACAAAGCTCATGTTATCAGGTTTCTCCCTACATAAAATGGCGTAGTTATGTTTAAGAATATGAATATCACAATTCGGGTTGCCCTGCTCCTCTTCATAGTGGCCATCGGTTTCGCCGCTTTGATTTGTGATGAACTCCTGAAAACCCGGGAAGTTATGGAGTATGAGCGTAAGGTAAGCGTCCAGAGCCAGACAGAGGCCGTCTTGTCGACTATCGAGCACATTCGGGAAAACTCAAAGGCCCAGGGCCTGCCCGAATCGGGCGCGCGGCGCGCGGCGCTTGAAGTCGTCCGGGCGATCCGGTACCTGGAAACGGAATATTTCTTTATCATAGATCAGCGCGGAACTATGGTCATGCACCCTTATAGTCCGCAGCTTGAGGGCCGGAGCGTTATTAAGAAAGCCGATCCTGACGGCGTCTTTCCTTTTGAAGAAATGGTGATCATTGCCGGTAAGGAAGGCGCCGGATTTGTCGAATACCGCTGGAATAAATCCGGAAGCGAAGAGCCCGTTCCCAAAATATCATATGTCTCGCTGGATGATGAATGGGGGTGGATCATTGGCACTGGCGTTTATGTTGACGATATCGATCAAAAATTCTGGGCGATTGTATGGGAAGTCGTCAGGATTGCGGGGCTCATTCTTGTGGTCGTCTTTGCAACGGGAATGCTGATCAGTAAAAGCATTATTAACGGCATCTCAGGCATTACCGCCTCTATGCTTGAGCTTGCGCAAGGCAACACCCAAAAACCGATTCCGTTTCAGGACGAAAATAACGAGATTGGTCAAATGGCCAAAACCGTGGAAATCTTCCGGCAAAGCGCAATTGAAAAAATCCGGATCGAAGAAGAGCAGAAAAAAAGCGAGGAACGGCAGGCCGGGCAACGCCGTCAGGATATGCTGCACCTTGCCGATGAATTTGACTCCAGAGTCGGCCAGATCGTTGAGGCCGTAAATGAAGCCGCATCGAACATGCAGGGCATGTCGACGCAGCTTGCCGCAGCAATCGAGGAAACAACCCGGCAAAGCAGCGCCGTGGCCTCCGCCGCGCACGAAGCCTCGACGAATGTTCAGACTGTGGCTTCTGCTGCGGAAGAGCTGAGCGCATCTATCCGGGAAATCTCTTCAAACGTATCCGATACGGCAACCATGACAAAGAATTGCTCGGATGCGGCTATGAGTTCACAGGAGAAACTGGACCAGCTTCAAAGTGCCGTCGATGAAATCGACGCCGTCATTCAGTCGATTGTCGACGTGGCCGAACAAACGAATTTGCTGGCGCTGAACGCAACCATCGAAGCCGCACGGGCAGGAGAAGCCGGAAAAGGATTCGCCGTCGTTGCAAGCGAGGTTAAAAATCTGGCCGGACAAACACACAAAATGACAGAGGATATCTCCTCGAAAATCGCCCGGATCAAGGATAGCTCCGCTGCAACGATCTCATCAGTGAATGATATTCTTACCCAGATCGGCGCTGTTGACGAAAAAACCACAAGTGTTGCTTCCGCGATTGAAGAACAAAACGCGTCAACGACTGAAATCAGCCGTAATGTTCAGGAAGCCTCTAACGGAACGAGTGAGGTTTCACAGAACGTTCAGGGGATTCAACAGGCGGCGAGCGAAAGTGCGGGGGCTACTGACCAGTTGAAAATGGCCGCCGGGTCCTTGTCTCAACAGGCGCGCGACCTGAAAGACGCCGTTACCTCGTTCCTCAATGACATCCGGTCATAAAGAAAATATAAAGGGGGAAAATGCAATGCATTTCCCCCCTTTATATATCCAGATATCTCTGATTATTAGGCTGCAGTTTCAGCTTCGCCCGGCTCTTTCTCTGCCGGATCGACAGTATCGTTTGCAGCGTCGATCTCCGTTTTTTCCGTCTCCGAGACATCCGCAACATCACCGCGTTCGTCAACAATCAGAGCACGGCCCGTCTCACGCTGGACTTTGGCTTCGTCGGCTGTTCGCGCAACATTAACCGTCACGGTCACTTTGACTTCCGGATGAACCGCGATCGAAACCGGAAACAGACCGATTGTTTTAATCGCCGTGTTCAACTCGATCTGGCTGCGCGGAATCTTGTGCGAGACCGACTCGCCCGTGACATCGGCGATATCGCGTGTTGTCACAGAGCCGTACAACGTCCCGCCTTCCGAAGCCTGACGAATGACATCGACCGTCAAATTTTCAAGCTTGCCGGCCAGACCTTCGGCGTCTTTCCGGCGCTTGGCGTTCTCGGCCTCGATTGTCTTGCGCTGGGCTTCAAAATAAGCGCGGTTCTGTTGCGTCGCCCGAAGAGCCTTACCCTGCGGGAGAAGATAGTTACGAGCGTATCCCGGACGGACACGGACTTCCGCGCCAAGCTCGCCCAGTCGTTCGATCCGCTCAAGAAGAATAACGTTTGTCATCGTTTTGATCCTTTATATCCTTTCCAACACGGCCTTAGCGAATCTGGTCCATGTCCGTACGGACATAGGGCAGCAGAGCCATGTAGCGCGCCCGTTTGATCGCGCGGGCGAGTTCACGCTGTTTCTTGGCCGAAACCGCCGTAATCCGCGACGGCATGATTTTGCCGCGTTCGGAGATGAAACGGCCAAGCATTCTGATATCTTTCCAGTCGATTTCCGGCGCGCCGTCACCCGTGAACGGGCAGGTTTTCTTGCGGCGGAAAAAAGGACGTTTTACCGTCGGTGCATCTGCTGCGCCCATTATGCGGCCTCCTTGTCAGATTTTTCAAATTTCTCAGGTTTGCCGGACTCGTTGTCGTCATCCCGGCCGCTTTTGTCGATGATCGGGGACGGACCCTGGCTCGGCTCTTCCAGCCGGATGGTCATATAGCGCAGGACGTCTTCGTTCAGGCGCAGGTTCCGCTCCATTTCGAGAATGGCCGGTGCCGGGGCGTCGGCTTCGATCAGAACATAGTGCCCTTTGCGGTTCTTGCGGATTTTATACGCAAGCGTCCGAAGGCCCCAGTTCTCGGTTTTCAGGATTTTTCCGTCTCCGGATTCGATGATCGAGCGGCATTTCGCTGTCAGTTCGTCCACCTGGGACGCACCAAGCTCCTGCCGTGCGATCAGCACGGTCTCATAAAAAGGCATGACTTTCCTTCCTCTTGGGTTCGCCTTCCGGTCTGCAAAACCACTTCACAGATCCGAAAGATAGCCGGTCCTCACAAACATATTCGGAACCGGCGAGGTCTATATAAATGCGGGCGCAATATAGCGCTTTTCCTGCGCTTTGCAAGCATTTTCTGGCCTTTCTTGCGGAAAAGATCGGACGTCGGCTTGATCCGGCGCTCTTTTGGCGCTACCTATGACCGACTTTAACAGTAATCGATACATAATAAAGGATCATAAAGAAAATGCGTGCGATTGTCTTTCCGGGACAGGGATCCCAGTTTGTCGGTATGGGCAAGGATCTTGCCGAAAATTTTGCGATGGCCCGTCACGTCTTTGAAGAAGTCGACGATGCTCTGTCCGAAAACCTTTCGAAACTCATTTTCGAAGGCCCTGAATCCGACCTGAACCTGACCGTCAACACGCAGCCTGCCCTGATGGCCGTTTCGATGGCCATCGTTCACGCCCTGACGCGCGAATTCGGTATCAGCCTGAAAAAACATGCCGACTTTGTTGCGGGACATTCTCTTGGCGAATACTCGGCCCTGTGCGCCGTCGAATCGATCGAGCTGGCCGATACGGCCCGCCTGCTGCGCCTGCGCGGCAAATCGATGCAGGACGCCGTCCCGGTCGGGATCGGCGCAATGGCGGCAATTATCGGCATGGAATTCGACGACGTCGCCGCCATTGCAAAAGAGACCTCCGGCGAGAACCCGACCAAACAAACCTGCGAAGCCGCGAACGACAACGCGCCGGGGCAGGTCGTCATTTCCGGGCACAAAGGCGCTGTGGAAGCCGCGATCGCGCTCGCCACAGAACGCGGCGCAAAAAAAGCCGTCATCCTGCCGGTCAGCGCGCCGTTCCACTCGACCCTGATGGCCCCTGCCGCCCAGCGCATGGCACAGGCTCTTGCCGATACGGATATCCGTCCGCCGCAGATTCCGGTTGTCGCCAATATCGAAGCGCGTCCCGTCACGGAGCCGTCTGAAATCCGCCGCCTGCTCGTCGAACAGATTACGGGCCGGGTCCGCTGGCGCGAGTCCGTCCGGCTTATGCGGGTGCAAGGTGTTGACGAGATGATCGAATTCGGTGCCGGAAAGGTCCTGTCCGGTCTTGCCCGCCGCATCGACCGCGAGATTGCGGCCGAAAGTATCTGCACCACCGAACAGCTCGAAGCTCTGGCGAAAAAATGGCGATAAAATACGCGAAAGACCCCGAAACCGGACAAGAAATTGTCCCGGCTGATACCCGTTATGTCCCGCTTCAGCAGACGCCGTACGGATGTTGCCCCACGGCGATCCAGATCGTGATGCTGCGTCACGGGATTCCCCTTGTCCCGGCCGAGTTGATCGGCTGGCATCTCGGTCTTGTCATTCCGCCGGAGGATGCGAAATACTTTTATAATCCTCGTGTGAGTGCAACGTCTGAGCTCTATGGTTGCTTCCCCCATCCGGGTGATCCGGAAATTGATCCTGACGTGGCGTTTAAAGCTCTGGATATTCCTTTATCCATGACCATTCATCCGGTCGGCGACATGTCTTCGGAAGATGCGTTTAAGGATCTTCTGTCATCCAGCCTTGGACAGGATCTTGACGTTTTGATGAGCGTCCGCTGGAAGGATGTCATGATCGAGGAAACGATCACGGAACCGTCCGATCCGGAGGCAGGACATATCCTCGTCGTCGATAAATTCGACGGCAAAACCGTCCGGATCGTGGATCCGGGGCGCGGTCCGAAATGGCGGGAATATGAGGCCGGGTATCTGTACCGCTCGATGGAACAACATGCCAATCCGCGCATGGCCGGAATCTGGGTTTTACGGCGCACGGATTCACGCTAAAAAGAAACGCAAGATATTAATCCCTCTCCCCTGTGGGGAGAGGGTCTAAGTGAGGGGCAAATAAAGCCCATGAGGGCAAAAACAAATAGAGTTATACGGATGGATAGACTGTTTTTGAATCGCGAAGGCACGAAGGCGCGAAGTTTTCGCAGGTTCCTTCGCGTCTTTGCGTCTTCGCGATTCATCTAAGTTTTTTTGCCCCGCAGGGGAGAGGTAAAATACGCTTTGAAACGCAAAATACAAATATTGAAGCAGACGATCAAAGGAGATCACTATGTTTGATTTAACAGGAAAAGCGGCCCTTGTCACCGGCGCGACCGGCGGGATTGGCGGCGCGATTGCCAAAGCCCTTCATGCACATGGTGCGACCGTCGGCCTGTCCGGCCGGAACACAGACAAGCTTGAATCCTTGGCCAAAGAGCTCGGCGGCCGCGCACATGTTCTTCCGGCCGATTTGTCGGATTCGGATGCGGTGGATAAATTGATCAGGGACGCCGACGCCGCAATGGGGCGGATTGATATTCTTGTCAACAATGCGGGCCTGACGCGGGACAACCTGTCCATGCGGATGAAAGATGCCGAATGGGAAGAGGTTATTGCCGTGAACATGACCGCGACGTTCCGTCTTGCCCGGGCCGTCCAGCGCGGCATGATGAAACGCCGGTTCGGGCGGATCATCAACATTGCCTCTGTTGTCGGCGTGACCGGCAACCCCGGCCAGTGCAACTACGTTGCGTCAAAGGCCGGCATGATCGGCTGGAGCAAGGCCATGGCACAGGAAGTCGCGAGCCGCGGCATTACGGTCAACTGTGTTGCGCCGGGCTTTATTGCCACGGCCATGACGGATGTCCTGACCGACGATCAGAAAGAGCGGATCAATGCGAATATTCCGGCGGGCCGGATGGGTTCCAGCGACGATATCGCCGCCGCCGCGCTCTATCTTGCCGCGGATGAAGCCGCCTATGTCACGGGCCTGACGCTGCATGTCAACGGCGGCATGGCGATGATCTGAATTTGTTTTTGGTTACGAAAAGCGGCGGAGATATCATCCGCCGCTTTTTATGTTGTATTCTCCGCGCGCAAGGGATACAGTGCCCTGCAAATTTCTTCCAGCCCGTGCCGCAAAGGAGTTTGCACATGTTCAACAAGTCCCGCATCATTCCCGAAGCCCTGACTTTTGACGATGTTTTGCTCGTCCCCGCCGCTTCGGACGTTCATCCGCAAGACACCAAGACCGGAACAAGGATCACCCGGGATATTTCTCTGAACATTCCTTTTGTTTCGTCGGCGATGGATACCGTGACCGAGATGGAAATGGCGATCGCCATGGCTCAGGCCGGCGGTCTCGGTATTTTGCACCGGAACATGCCGATCGAAGATCAGGCCGAGCAGGTCCGGCGCGTCAAGCGTTATGAGTCCGGCATGGTCGTCAACCCGATTACAATCCACCCGACGGCGACCCTCGGCGAGGCCCTTGAGATCATGCGCCGTTACAAGATCTCCGGCATTCCTGTTACAGAAGGGAACGGTCGTCTTGTCGGTATTCTGACGAACCGGGATGTTCGGTTTGCGGATAACACGGACCAGCCGGTCCGCGAATTGATGACTTCCGATAACCTGATCAAGGTCTATAACACGGTCGACAAGGAAGAAGCCCGACGCCTCCTGCACAGAAACCGGATTGAAAAACTGCTTGTCGTTGATGATGACGAACGCTGTATCGGTCTTGTTACCGTTAAGGATATCGAGAAAGCACAGCTCTACCCTCATGCAAGCAAGGACGAACATGACCGTCTGCGTGTCGGTGCCGCTGTCGGGACAGGCGATTCTAACGGCGTCGAGCGGGCCGTGGCTCTCGCAGATGCCGGACTTGACGTTCTCGTTGTGGATACGGCTCATGGGCATTCAAAAGGCGTGCTGGATACAATCCGCAAGATTCGTGCGATGTACGGCTCGTCGAAACTCCAGATCGTCGGCGGGAACATCGCGACGGCTGCCGGCGCCAAAGCCTTGATCGATGCCGGAGTCGATGCCGTCAAAATCGGGATCGGCCCGGGGTCGATTTGCACGACGCGCGTTGTTGCGGGCGTTGGTGTTCCGCAACTTACGGCGATTATGGATGTTGCCGAAGAATGCGCCAAACACAAGATCCCCTGTATCGCCGATGGCGGCGTGAAGTTTTCCGGTGACGCGGCCAAGGCGATCGCGGGCGGTGCGGATAGTGTCATGATCGGCAGTCTTCTGGCCGGTACGGATGAAGCTCCCGGAGACGTCATCCTGTATCAGGGCCGTTCTTATAAAACATATCGCGGCATGGGGTCTGTCGGGGCCATGGTCAAAGGTTCGGCGGACCGTTATTTTCAGGGCGGCGTGAACGAATCCCGCAAGCTCGTCCCGGAAGGAATCGAAGGCCGTGTTCCGTATAAAGGCCCGGTTGGAAATATCATTCACCAGCTTGTCGGCGGATTGCGCGCGGCCATGGGATATACGGGCTGCGAGACGATCCGAGACCTGCGCGAAAAAGCGGAATTCAGAAGAATGTCATCAGCCGGGTTCCGGGAAAGTCACGTCCACGACGTGACAATCACCGCAGAGGCCCCGAACTACCGCCGGGAACATTAAAAAACAAACCTTTAAGCGGCTGGCGGAGGTAGCTGCCGCGTCTGTGCTGCACTATCGTTTTCCGCTGAAGGATGCTGCCCGTCAGTGACCCGCACTGCTGCGGTTCCTTGTCTGCGCTCGTCCGCTATTATTTTTCCCTGACGAGATTGCGCAATACCGGCGACCGGGATAACTCTTCGCTCTCCCGTAGCCGGATCTGTGATGGTCTGTGTTGCCGTTGAAGCAAGAACCTTTTTCTGGGCGGCCGTCGCGACAAGATCTTTCTGAAGGGCCGGATTGGGCCTGGTTCCCTTTCCATCGAAAAAGGCAACATTTTCCCAGCCGTTATTATGCATGTATTTTACGGCGAATTCGCGTTTGCGCTCTGTTATTTTTCCGTAGAACAGGAGTGTGTTTCCGCTCTTGCTGAGATAGACACCGCTGCACAGTCTTTGGCCCGGTCTGTTATCGTCGTCGTTTGCGGCGGCGGGAGGCGCGACAGGAGGCATAGCAGGCGTTGTTGTTGCCGGATGATCATCCCTGTCTCCGGCCCGTGGAACGGCGTCGGCTGTCCTTTCTTCCCCCTCATTTGCGGCTTGTTGCCCCGTCTCCGGTCTCTCCCCTTCGGCGGTTCTCCTGATAACGCCTTCCGGTTCTGCCTTAGAGAGCAGCCACGCTTCGAATATGCGTCGTTGCTCCGGCGTCATCGCGGCTTTCTGGATGAGACGCTCATCATCCAGCGCGACAAGCTCCGCATCATGAAGCCCGGCCTTATCACACAATTTGCGGATGTCTTCCCAGACCCTGTCAATTTCCCGGACGGTTTGTGGATCACAAGTCAGGTCGTCGGATTCGCCCAGAACCGAGTCCAGATATCCAAGGGCTCGGTGCAGATATACCGTATACGCCTCCAACGCCTCACTGTCCATGGCTGCGGTAGCGAGCAGGGAGGGGTTCTCTTGAATCTGTGCCTTGAGATAGTCCCGAACCGCGCGCATGTCTTGAAGCGGCTCTCCGGACAGGGCGACTCTGCCTGATTCCATACGTCCTTGCTCAAATGCCCTTCGTCTGTTTATCTCATCGACGACAAGGGCAGGCTCGGCTGCCGCTCTCATGAAAATATCCGGGTCGGACAGAAGCTGTAGCGCAGGATCGTTTTCAAGCCCGCTTTTTCCCTGAATTATTTCTGTAAGAGCTTTGCAAGCGTCCTGGACGAGGGCAAGTTCCGCTAGATTGATCGGAGCAGAATCAATCGGGAAACCTGGCTCTCCGAGAACTCTGTTCATCAGGGCAACGCCCCTTTGAAACCTTCCCAGATCTTCTCCACGCAGGGCTGCCATTTCTGGCGGATCGTTTCCGACGAGTTGATTTAAGCGCCCTTGCAGAGCTCTAATACCAGAAAGGGGTTGTCCGGACAGGATATAATAGCCATCCTCGGTGCGCGGGAGAGCGGATGCCTCGCCCGGCGTCCCCGGTTCGGCACTGCGTCCAAAAGAACGTCTAAACCATCCTAACATGTCACACCCTTTATCCTGTGAGGCCTCGTTTACAATCTAGGCGTTTTTACAGAGTCCTCTTCATTTCATTTTTTTCGATTTTAACTCAAAATGCGTCCAAAAACAAATTCTCGATTTAAAAATATGTTAATTAATTGATATGCCTTATCTTTTATGTGGATTGTCAATTTCCAAACCGGGAGACCACGGTAATCGCCTGAAGTTATGAATCCCGGAGGTAAGAAATACATAAACCATTCAAAACTATATAAAATCGTCATCTTCCGGCCAGGTTTACTTGAGTCCGTGCACGGCAAAGAATGCGGGTTAATTTTCTCCATCCATCAATGTGAGCCGGATTCGTAGCCGTGTGAGTCCGTGTGCTTTGCGTAAGTCCTAATGATAAAAAGCGCAGATCCCTTTACGGTCGGAGTGGAACGCGCCCCGCTCAGGAAAACCCCGTACAGGTCAAGATATTCTGGACCGGCTCTCTGGCGCTGCGGAAGCTGTTGGCTTTTGCCGTGTCGTTGGCATAACCCAATGCAATACCGACAACGATTTTCTCTTCGGATGGGATCGGCAGACAGGAACGCACGATATCGGGATACCGGACGAGATTTGCCTGAATGCACGTCGCCAGTCCGCGATTGGTGGCAGCCAGACAAAAAGTGCTCACAAAGGCGCCGATATCCATAAGAGGATAGGACGTTTGCCCTTCGGGAACTGTCAGGTAAACCAGAGCCGGCGCGCCGAAAGCGTTATAATTGTTGACGGCATGCGCCTTGCGTTTCTCTGCGTCGTCACGATTGATGCCAAGTACGGCAAACAAGGCTCTGCCGACATCTTTATAACGGGCTTGAAGCGCCTCCGGAAAATTTTGGGACATTGAGATTTCCGGACATGGCTCGCGGCCGGATTCAAGTTGAGATACAAGGCTTTGCCGAATGGAAATTGCGGTGTCGCCGCCGGCAACCCAGACACGCCACGGCTGGGTATTTCCCCAACTCGGAGCGCGTTGTGCCGTCTCAACCAAAGATGCAACGATATCCGTATCGACAGGGGTTTCAAGAAAACTGCGGCAGGAATACCGGGCGTTAACGGTCTGCAAAAAATCCATCTTTTTCTTCCTCCTGAATCCTGATGTCCCCGGAGCGGACCCTGAAGCGGTGGTGGAGGGAGCTGGATTCGAACCAACGTAGACCGAAGTCGCCTGATTTACAGTCAGGTGCTTTTGACCGCTCAGCCATCCCTCCATGCTCTTTGCAGGAGCAGGTGAGAGAAAAATCATTTTCACGTCCTTTGTCAAGGGCTCCGCTTCAAGTTTTCGGAAAAATCTGCCGCTACGCTTTTCAGGTCGTTCGCACGGGCGGTATAGCCAGTCACCGGATTTTTCTGTAATCTTTTTCTTCTTCCGGTGTTGCCATGCCAAAGGGGTTTCGTTATGACCGTTAAAAAAGCGCTTGAGACATTCGATCGTCTTGCTTTCGATTACGCCCGGGAACCGGTCCCTGAAGACCAGACCCGCAGCACATGGGATGTTTTCGCGGTCTGGGCCGCCGGGTTTATCTGTGTGCCGATGATGATGGCCGGGGTGGCGATCGCTCAGGCGATTCCGTTTTGGGACGCTCTTCTGGCGATGCTGGTCGGTGAAAGCATTGTTGCCGTTTTGGTTGTCATTGGCGGGTTTATCGGGTTAAAGCACCGCATTCCGGCGGCCATGCTTTTAAAAAACGTGTTCGGCCGGACCGGGGCGTCTATTCCCGCCGTTTTTATCGCCCTGTCACTTCTGGGGTGGTTCGCCGTCCAGGCCGAAGTCTTCGGAGCGGGGCTTGCCAGCATGCTCTCTGTTTTGTTCGGCTGGAAGATCCCGGTCCCGTTTTTAACGCTTTTCGGCGGGATGGTCATGAGTACGACGGCGATTCTCGGATACAAGGCCGTCAGCCTGCTCAGCCGCCTGACTTTGCCGTTGCTGGTTTTGCTGCTGGTCGCCCCGCTTTTTACCCTGTTGATGGCTGGCGACAGCATGGAAAATGCCGTTATGCCCTGGGATTACGAGCCGCAGGCTCCGCTGTCCTTCGGCACGGTGGTCTCGATGCTTGTCGGTGCCATGATTCTCGGCGCGATGGTCGCGCCGGATTTTAACCGGTATTCCCGCTCGCGCGGCAGCGTTATTCTCTCAAATTCCGGCGTCCCGCTGGTGGTAACGCCGTTCGTCATGATCCTTGCGATGTTCATGGTGGCACTTTCCGGAAAGACGGAGTTTGTCGATATCATGTACGCGGCGGGTTGGGGGCTTCCGGCTCTGGCGATCCTGATGTTCGCGACGTGGACGACGAACGATACCAATCTGTATATCGCGTCATTATCCTTGTCTTCTCTTGTGACGAAGTTCCGGAAATGGCAGATTGCCGCGATTGCGGGGTTTGCCGCAACGTTGATCGCAATGGCCGGGATCGTCCAGTATTTCGTGCCGTGGATGCTGATGCTCGGAATTACTTTCGCTCCTGCCGCGGGGGTTTACATGGTCGATTATTATCTCGGCAGGCGGGTCTACGAGACCCGGAATTTCGATACGCTGCCCCGCTGGCGTGTGCGACCGTTTATCAGCTGGGGGGCCGGGACGCTCACCGGATTTCTGACGACCCCGGCCGCAGGCGGCGGGTTCGGCCTGTTCTCCGTGTCACAGGTCCCCGCGCTTGACGCCTTGTGCGCCGCCGCGCTGGTCCATGCGGTGTTGCTGGTGGGATCAGGGTGTTTGAAGCAGAAATCTGCTACGCCGTAAGAGCGTCCGGGCGGTTTGTCATGATCGGGCCAAGAGCCTGTGCATCGGCATCGTTATCCGGCGCAACCCGCCCGGCAACAAGATCGGCAAAGCGTGTTCGCATGGCCGGGGCCGGCACTTGCGCGTCATTGGCGGCGGCTGCCGGTGCGGGAACCCATTTATGCCCGGCGATATCGGCGGCGGTGACGTGACGGAAAAAGACAGAGGGGTCTTCATTTGCCGGTGCAGGAATCTCCGGAGAAGAAGGTGCCATCGCAAGGATTTCCCACGGATCGGTGACAGTAAGCGCTTGATCAGCGACATGAGGCGTTTCGGGCTCTTCAATATGGGGCCCACGAAATGCATGAACGAAACCGGACATTTCAGGACCTCCTTTCTTGCCTTAAACAACTTAAGCTGGCCCTTTTAAATCCACCTTCACTATAGAGGAAACAAAAGAAAAATACAAATTTTATAAAATTTATGTAAATTTTTAAGATGTGTAAAATCCGCCTTCAATATAAAGATCGTCATTCCCGCAGAGGCGGGAATCTTTTAAAAAGAGTTGGGAAGATCCTCGTTTTCACGGGGATGACGAAAAAAGGGCTTTGCAGGCAAAGGGCTCTGAAAACCAAAAGAAAGGGCTTTTCCATGAAACAATATCTGGACCTTATTCAGCGCGTTCTTGACGAAGGAGCGAAACAGGACGACCGGACCGGCACCGGGACGATCAGCGTTTTCGGGCATCAGATGCGTTTCGATCTGTCGGAAGGCTTTCCGGTTCTGACGACCAAAAAACTGCATTTGCGCTCGATCATTCATGAATTGCTCTGGTTTCTCAAGGGCGAGACGAACATCCGCTATCTCAAAGAGAACGGCGTGTCGATCTGGGATGAATGGGCGGACGAGAACGGCGAGCTCGGCCCGGTTTACGGATATCAGTGGCGGTCATGGCCCGCGCCGGACGGACGCGCGATCGACCAGATTGCCAAAGTGATGCAGCAAATCCGCGAAGTCAAAGACACGAAGAACCATCCGGCAGGCCGCCGTTTGATCGTCTCGGCCTGGAACCCGGCGTTGATCGATGAAATGGCTCTGCCGCCCTGTCATTGTCTGTTCCAGTTTTATGTCGCGAACGGGAAACTTTCCTGCCAGCTTTATCAGCGCAGCGCGGATATATTCCTTGGTGTGCCGTTTAATATCTCGTCATATGCGCTCTTGACCCTGATGATGGCGCAGGCCTGCGATCTTGAGCCGGGAGATTTCGTGCATACGCTTGGCGATGCCCATATCTACAAAAATCATATCGATCAGGTTCGCGAGCAGATATCCCGGGAACCGTATCCGTTGCCGGAGATGCGCCTCAATCCCGAGATCAAGGATATCTTTGATTTCACATTCGACGATATCGAGCTGGTCGGATATCAGGCGCACCCGCATATCAAAGGCGCTGTGTCTGTGTAGCGGCAGCGCCTCTGCAAAGTCTTTTAAATATAGAGCACGTCATCCCCGCGCATGCGGGAATCTTATGAAGACAACGCACCATAAGATCCCCGCCTTCGCGGGGATGACGAAAAAAGAATAGTTACGGAGCTTCCGATAGTCCATGACGGGTAAACCACGCATATCCCTTGTTGTTGCCGTTGCCGAAAACAATGTAATCGGCCGCAGGAATGACTTGCCCTGGCATATCCCGGAAGACCTGCGGTATTTCAAACGTCTGACGCGCGGACATCCTGTTGTGATGGGGAAAAACACGTATCTCTCGATCCGGAAGCGTCTGGGCAAGCCGTTGCCGGACCGCCTGAATATCATCGTCAGCCGGTCGATGACGCCTGAAGACGCCGGCGGCTTCGAGAATATCCGCGTCCATGGCGATCTTGACGTTGCACTGGGGGAAGGGCGCGCACAGGCGGCAGCCAAGAGCCTTGAGGATCTGTTCGTGATCGGCGGTGCACAAATTTACAAAACCGCCCTGCCGTTTGCGGACCGGATATATCTGACGCGGGTCGCTCTCCAGCCGGAGGGCGGCGATGCGTTCTTCCCCGCGCTACTGGACAAAGAGTGGGCGTGCGTATCCGACGATCCGCATGCGCCGGAAGGCGATCTCCCCGGCTTCAGCTTTCAGATTCACAACAGGATCACGCCGTGATGTTTTGCCGCACCGTTTGGGCCAGAGCCTGAAAAGCAGCGGCCTGTGGATGATTGTCTGCATTTTGCAGGACGGCCGGGCAGCCCGTTTCACCGCTTTCCCGGATGCCGGCGTGAAGCGGGATCTCTCCGAGGAACGGCACGCCGAGTTTCTGCGCCTCGGCGCGGGCACCGCCATGGCCGAAGATTTCTTCCCGGTGACCGCAGGCCGGACAGCAGAAATAACTCATGTTTTCCACGAGCCCAAGGATGGGCACATCCGTCTTGCGGAACATCTCAAGCCCCTTGCGCGCATCAATCAGGGCGATATCCTGCGGGGTCGAGACGATGACGGCTCCGCCGAGCGGGACTTTCTGGATCATCGTCAGTTGCGCGTCGCCGGTCCCGGGCGGAAGATCGACAATCAGAACGTCCAGCGGGCCCCATTCGACGTCCCGCATAAGCTGAACAAGCGCGCTCTGCACCATCGGCCCGCGCCAGATGAGCGGGGCGGCGGCATCGACCATGAAGCCAATCGACATAATCTTCAGTCCGTGCGGCGCCTCGAGCGGGACAAGCGGGCGGCCGCCCGCTTGTCCCCGGCCCGGTTGACGGCCTTCGAGACCGAACATTTTCGGGATCGACGGGCCGTAGATATCGGCATCGAGCAGGCCGCACGTCAGGCCGGTTTGCGCAAGTCCTGCGGCCAGATTGGCGGCGATAGTCGATTTCCCGACACCGCCCTTTCCGGACGCGATCGCGATAATGGCTTTGATCTCCGGGAGGAGAGTTTCGGACACGGCCTCTTTTTGTTCCTTTTGTTTCTTCTTTTGTGCGGTCAGAATGACCTGTGCGTCCCGAACGCCTTTCAGGGCGCGGAGCCGCTCTTCCAGTTTCCGGCGCGGCATCTCCAGATCGGCGGCCTGTGACGGATCAACGCTCAGGATCACGCGGGCGATCCCGTCTTTTGTGATTTCGGCGGTTTCGATCATGTCTTCTTGAAACGCCGGAAAATTCAGGATCTCCATGCGCAGGGATTCGGAGTCGGGTGCGTTTTTCATCAAGGTCCGGTTGCGTTACGTCAGAAATGATATATCTTACCCCCTGATATAGGCTTTCCTTCGACCAACGTCCAGACGGGGCAAAACGATATGGCATCAAATAATCCTTGGGGAAACGGACCCGGCAACCAGAACAAGAATCCATGGGGCGGGGGCCCTGGAGGCGGCATGGGCGGTCATGGACCGGGTGGTTTTGGCGGCGGCGGTCAGCCGCCGGATATCGATGAAGTCCTGCGCCGCGCGCAGGAAAATTTCCGGCAGGTCATGCCCGGCGGGTTCGGATTTGGAAAATTTCTTGTCCTCGGCATTGCTCTTGTCGCCGTGCTTTGGCTCGCCAGCGGGTTTTATATCGTCCAGCCCGGGCGGCAGGCCGTCGTTCAGCGTTTCGGCGACTGGACGCGGACGCAGGTACAGGAAGGGCTCGATTATCACATGCCCTGGCCGATCGAGAGGCAGACGACCGTCAATGTCTCCGAGGTGCGGCGGATGGAAATCGGGTTTGCCGAGCGCATGACGACGCACGGCGAAACCATGAAGCAGGATATTCCGGAAGAAAGCCTGATGCTGACATCGGATGCGAATATCGTCGATCTCGATCTTGTCGTCCTGTGGAATATTCGCTCGGCGGAGGATTATCTCTTCAAGATCCGGGATCAGGAAAACACGATCAAAAAAGTGGCCGAAAGCGCGATCCGCGAGGTTGTCGGGCAGACCCGCATGTTCCCGATCATCACGCGCGAGCGGGAAGAGGTCGCGAAGCGGGCCAAAGAGTTGATGACCGAAATGCTGGACGATTATGAGTCCGGCGTGAACATCCGCCAGGTCCTGATCCAGCAGGCCGAGGTCCATCCGGACGTCCAGAACGCGTTTCAGGACGTCCAGAGCGCCAATCAGGATGCGATCGACGTTCAGAACCGGGCGCAGGCCTACCGCGAAGATATTATCCCCAAAGCACGGGGGCAGGCCATTCAGATGAAGCAGGAAGCCGAAGCCTACAGACAATCGACGATCGCGCGCGCGGAAGGGGATGCCGAGCGCTTTGAGTCCGTCTATGAAGCGTATCTGACCGGCAAGAACGTTACGCGGGAGCGGATGTATATTGAGACGATGGAAAACGTCCTGAAAAATGCCGAGAAGACTTTGCTCGATTCCAGCGCCGGCGGCGGGGCCGTGCCTTATCTGCCGCTCGACGCGGCGCGCCGGACGAGATCTTCCTCCGGCAGTCAGTAAACCGAAAGACAAAAGACAAGAGCGAGAGCGAACATGAACGGAAACACGAAACTGACCATAGTCATTCTGCTTGCGGCGGTCCTGATCCTCGGCGCTTCGCAGGTTTTCTTTACGGTTGACGAGCGGGAGCAGGCTCTCGTCCTGCAACTCGGGGAACCCGTCGGCGACGTCAACAGACCGGGACTTCATCTGAAATTGCCGTTCGTGCAGAACGTCCTGTATTTCGATGCGCGGATTCTGTCCGTCGATCCGCAGCCGGAGCAAATGGTCATCGCGAGCGACAGCGAACATCTTCAGAACCGCGGCGGAACGCCGAACGAAAAAAGCGAAGACGCCGCCCGCGACGAGATTATCAGCGGGGAGCCGATTATCGTCGATACCTTTGCCCGCTACCGGATTACGGATCCGCTCATGTTCTACAAATCCCTGCGCACCATCGATCAGGCCAATGCCCGGATCGAAAGCATTATGAACGATGCGACACGGAGCATTCTCGGGAAGACGACCCTGAACGAGTTGCTTTCCAAAGAGCGCGGGCGCGTGATGCAGGAAATCCGCGACCGCGTGAACCGCAAGGTCGCCGATGACGAGCTCGGGATCGAGATCATCGATATCCGGATCGTCCGGGCGGATCTGACGCCGGATCTGCGTCAATCCACCGTGCGCCGGATGATTTCCGAGTTGAAAGAGCGGGCGACCGAAACCCGGGCGCGCGGGGAAGAAGAAGCCTTGCGGATTCGCTCGACCGCCGACAAGGAACGGACCGTCATTCTGGCCGAGGCGGAGCGGGAAGCCCAGATCCTTCGGGGGGAGGGCGATAAAACCGCGATCCGGACCTATACCGGCGCATTCAACAAGGATCCCGATTTCTATGCGTTTATCCGCTCGCTTGAGGCGTACCGGAACACGCTGGCCACGCCGGACACCCGCCTGATCCTCTCTCCGGAGAGCGCCTTTTTCCGCTATTTTGACGGAGACGGCATAAAATAAGCGTCCTCTTATCCATAGTTCAGGTTAATTCAACGCTGGAGATCCCGCTGATGCCGTTGTCATTGCCGCGTTTTGTCTTTGGGCTTCCAGAATTTCCGCCTGCCGCGCCGCATCCATGGTGCTGGCAAGGGCCGGGTTCCGTTCAAGCACGAGAAGCCGGGCAGGTCTCTCGTCCTCAGGGATGCTTTTCATAACAGCTTGAAAAGCGGGGGCATGTTCCGGGTCGATCGCGACGCATCCCGCGCTGCCGGGATGTCCCGTGTCAGCGTGAATGGCCAAAGAATCTCTGCCACTACCTGGCATAACGATCCCCCGTCCGCGGTGTATATCTGTCGGATGATCATATATTCCAGAAGGTGTCAGCATACGGATATGAACCGCATAATTTCTTCCATGTTCATCTTGTCCTGAAAACAGGCCGGATTCTCTTTTCAGAAAAAACTCACTTGTGCTTATGGGGTAAACGGCAGCAATTCCGTCCCCGCCCGGACCCTGAATATAATCCTCGCCTCTATCCATTCCCGGCAGAGCGCTGTCCCTTGCATGAATAGAGCGCCCGTCTCCCGATGCGTTCGTATGGAAACCGCCGGAGTTTACAGGGAACATGTAGACGCTGCCGTTTGGCGCGACGGCATACATCGTCCCGTCGATCAGACCGTTTGCGTCTTTTTCGGATGTCGGCAGAACGGCCAGCGCCCATCTGCCTGCCGCATGATCTTCCGCCATTTGGGCTCTGGCGTGCGCTGGAAGCGGGAATTGGGCATTGTTGAAGCCGTTTTGTACATGAACCGTCGAAAGGGTCGGCATTTCGGGGATCTGCATCTGGAGATATGTCAGCGCCCCTTCGGCAGAGTCAAACGTCTGCCCCACAGCCTGACGTTCTTCTACAAACGCCCTTAAAGCTGCGCGTGTCTTCGGTCCGGCGTCGCCGTCGATGCCTGCCGTATAATGTCGGAGTTTTCGAAGCGCTGTTTGTGCTTCTATAACGTTATTTTTTGGAAGGCCGGCCAGTTCATTCACCAGCCTCTCGGCATAAACGAGGGATTCGGCCGCGTCTCCGGCATGAGCTATAAAGCCTGCTGCGGAATCGAATTCGACGCCCCGGGCTTTCAGGTCGGTTAGATAGGCTGTGATCGCGGTTCTCGAATTTTTCCCGGGAATACCGTCAATTTTGCCCGGATTGTGCCCGCCTTCCCTGGCCGCCATCTGCGCGAGTGTGAAATCATCTTTGGGCAGAGCGGCAATCTCGCTATAGAGGGTTTGGGCGTAGCTCTTATATACCGTCCTCCGCTCGTCGACCTGAAATCCGTGATCTGTTACATGTCGGACGGCGCGATCCGTAAGCGCCGCTACATCTGTGGCCGCTATCTCCGGAGCCGTCCCCGGTTCCGCTTGTGCCTCGGCCCTGAGCGCGGCCAGTTTTTCGAGATCGATCGCAAACCCCTGACTGATTGCAAATTTGGCCGTGCCAAGTGCAAGCTGTGCCGCAATCTGGTTCTGGTGCGCCGGGTCCGTCATTTTTCTGAGATGGGCGGAATTGTTGCCGTTGCCCAGTTCGACCAGAATGCCAGGAACGTCATGAGGATTTTGATTTCTAAAGCTAAACGGCTGCAGGGTGGTAACGCACGTGCCATCATCATTTGACGTACAAGTTTCACTCTTGATCGGGGCACGATAAGGAGCTTGGCCTTCTATTGCCGTGTAAGAACGATCGACTATACGGGCAAACTGTTTGGACTCGTCAGTGTGTCCCCACATTATTTTGCTGCCGCCAGCGACATCAGCATGCACACTCATGAACGCATGGGCAGGAGGTTCTGTGCCAGGAGATTGGTTAAGAAGACCTGTAGCAAGACGACCGCGTATTCGCCCACCATCTTCGTTATCCACGACGATCAGACCGTTATTCGTGGTTCTGGTCATGATGACATCGATTCCGAGATCACTGAGCTTAGCTGCCACTCCCAGACTGACGGCTAGGTTAATGTCTCTTTCAGCAATCGCGCCCGAATTCGAAGAATAGACGGCGCCCGGTGTTGTTCGTCCATTTGAGAGCGGAAATCCATGGCCCGGATCAATCACAATTCTGAATGCGCCGTCCTGTGGCGCCGCCGCTGGCCTTGGAGCGGCGGTGGCTGGCGGTTCTGGCTCTGTGACAATGGCGGCCGGCGCTTCCGGGGCAGCCGTGACTGGTCGCGGAGGGCGTTCCGGCCGGAACTCGGGTGGTGGAGGGTATGCTCCTGCCTGTAGTCCCGGAGGTGGCTCTGGCTCCGGGGCAGCCGTTGTGACTGGCCGCCCTTCGGTTCTGCCGGTGAAGGATTGGGATGCGGGAGGAAGCTCAGCAAGCATTTCGTCAAAAGAGAGCCCGGAAAGCGCTTCTGTCGGTATTGCCGGCTCTGGCGCTGGTCGTGCCGCTCGTGGATTTGGAGTTTCAGCAAATGCCATTCCTGGCGTTGTGTTCTGAAGAGCGGCGAGTTGCTCCGCATAACCGTACCTGCTTAACCGGGCTCTGGCAGATCCGGATAAGGTAGTGGCAATTTGCGGATTTGCCTGCAAATAGGACATCACGCCGGCGCTTGTTTTCGGGCCCCAGAGACCGTCAACAGGACCGGCACGGTGCTGGTGCGTGTTCAGCCAGTGCTGAAGATTTGCAATCTGCGCGCTTGAAAGCTGCGATGCCCCGAGCGTTTGCCTCATATCGAAATTCGGATCCGGCACAAATTGCGCGCTTGATTCTGCGGCACTGCTGCCCGCCGGAACACTGGCCGGGGCGGGTTTTGCCGGACCGCCTTCAAGAACGGAAACTTGTCCGTTAGCCATTAAAAACTGGCGGTAGGGCTGAGAGACGAGACCGATCATGTCACGATGAGTTGCGAGCCAGGACGCAATCCCGGCCGCCGTTTGCGGAGTCATTTCACCGGTTTGCGGACCGGCAGAATGTCCCGCCTGAGTCAAAAGCTGTTGAAGATACCGGATCTGGGCCTCGGTCGGGTTTTCCTCGGAGAGAATTTCCCGAAGGACGAGGTTTGGATCGTATCCGCCCGTTGTTGTCAATCTTGCCATGCTTTTGTTTTCCCTCTTCGATCTTTTTGATCTTTGCGTCCGCCCTTCCAATATATTTCATAATCGTTATTATACCCTTAACACATGGTTATCCACAAATGAATGCCGTTAATATATTGATTGGGAACAAATTTTTCGGGATTTGAATGGAAACTGTACAAAAAGTCTTGATTTAGGCGGCAAGCCTGCTAATCTCCCGCGCGGTTGTGGCGATTTTGCGCGCGGCCTGTAACAGACAAAAACCAGTTGACGACAATTCAGGATAGGAAAAGCGATGAGTGACATTGCCGAACGTGTGAAGAAAATCGTTGTGGAACACCTTGGTGTCGACGAAGATAAAGTTTCCGAAGAAGCCAGTTTCATTGACGATCTTGGCGCCGACTCTCTCGACACGGTCGAGCTGGTCATGGCGTTCGAAGAAGAATTCAGCGTCGAAATTCCCGATGACGCCGCCGAAAAAATTCAAACGGTCGGCGACGCCGTGAGCTTCATCAAGGAAAACGCTGCCGAATAAGCAAGCGTTGTCTTGCTGAACGGCAGACGGAAGTCTGATGCGCAGAGTCGTCATCACAGGTATGGGAATGGTGACACCCCTCGGTGTCGGCGTGTCCCGAAACTGGCAGAAAATCATCGAAGGCAAAAGCGGTATTCGGGCGATCGAACGGATCGACGTCTCCGATATGCCTTCGCAGATTGCCGGGATGGTGCCGTACACGGAGTCCGGGGACCCGGCAGACGGATTTAACGCTAGCCTGTATATCGATCCCAAAGAGCAGAAGAAAACGGATATCTTTATCCCCTACGCGCTGTGTGCCGCGTCGGAAGCCGTCGCGCAATCCGGCTGGATGCCTGAAGGGGAGGAAGACCGGGACAGGACGGGCGTTCTGATCGGCTCGGGGATCGGCGGCCTGAACACGACTTATGAGGCCTCTCTGACGCTAAAGGAACGCGGACCGCGCCGCCTTTCGCCGTTTACCGTTCCGGCCATGCTGATCAATCTGGCGGCCGGGCATATCTCCATCCGTTACGGCTTCCGCGGCCCGAATCATGCCGTTGTGACGGCGTGCGCCTCGGGAACCCATGCGATCGGTGACGCGGCGCGGCTGATTATGCTCGGCGATGCCGATGTCATGGTCGCAGGCGGCGCGGAAGCTGCGGTCAATCGTCTCGGTGTCTCAACCTTTTCGGCGGCGCGGGCGCTCTCGACGGGTTATAACGACACGCCGGAGATAGCTTCCCGGCCGTTTGACGAAGGGCGTGACGGGTTTGTCATCGCCGAAGGCGCAGGCGTTATGGTTCTGGAAGAGTACGAGCACGCCAAGGCGCGCGGCGCGGAGATTTTCGCCGAGATTGCCGGTTACGGCCTGTCGGGTGACGCGCATCATATTACGGCCCCTGCACCGGACGGCAGCGGCGGATACCGCGCCATGAAAGCCGCGCTGCGCAGTGCCGGGCTGTCTACGGCGGAGATCGATTATATCAATGCGCACGGGACCTCGACCCCGGTCGGGGACGGCGTCGAAATTCAGGCCGTCCGGCGCCTGTTCGAAGCGGATCTTGGCCGGATCAGCATGTCCTCGACGAAATCCGCAATCGGGCATCTTCTGGGCGCGGCCGGAGCTGTCGAGGCGGTTTATTGCGTTCAGGCCCTCCGGTCCGGAATTTTGCCGCCGACGCTTAATCTCGAAAACCCATCGGAAATCTGTGCCGGGATGGATCTTGTGCCGAAAACCGCCAAAGAGAAAAAGATGAAAACCGTCCTTTCGAATTCCTTCGGGTTCGGCGGAACGAATGCGTCCCTGATTATGCGCGCGATGTAGGGGCGTAGGATCATGTTGCGGATCCTGCCCGGCATAGCGGCCCTTCTTCTGACACTGATGATTTTTGCGGCCGGGTTTGCCGGCTGGACGGCCTATGCCTTGTGGACCGGATCCGGGCCTGAGTCCGGACCTGCGGCGGATGAGGTGCGGGTGGAGATCCCAAAAGGCGCGACGCTGGCCGGGGTCGCGGACGATCTGAAATCCAAAGGCGTTATTGCAAACCGGGATCTATTTTACTGGGGCGGTCGGCTTCAGGGCTTTGATACGCAGATCAAGGCCGGGCAATACGAAATTCCGGTCGGGGCAAACATGCCGGAGATCTATGCGCGCCTGATCGCCGGAGACGTCGTGCAGGAATTCATAACGGTTCGGGAGGGTCTGACAAGCTGGGAAATCGTGCAAAACCTGAATGCCGATCCGCGCCTTGAGGGTGCGGCGCTTACGGACATTCCGCCGGAGGGCCGTTTATTGCCGGAGACTTACAGCTTCACATCCGGCGATACGCGGGAGGATCTCGTCGGGCGCATGCGCGCCGCGATGGACCGGACGCTGGAAGATCTCTGGGCGGGCCGGGCGCAGGGCCTTCCCGTCGGCACGCCGGAAGAGGCGCTCATTCTGGCGTCCCTGATCGAGAAAGAAACCGGCACGCCGGAAGAGCGCCGCGCGGTTGCGGGTGTGTTTGTGAACCGGCTGCGCAAGGGCATGGCGCTTCAGACCGATCCGACCGTTATTTATGCCTTGACGAGCGGGCGCCCCGAATCGGAGGGGCAAGGGCCGCTCGGCCGCCGCCTGCTCCGCAAGGATCTGGAGATCGACAGCCCTTATAATACCTACAAATACCCCGGATTGCCGCCGGGGCCAATCGCCAATCCGGGGCGCGCGTCGATCGCGGCCGCGCTCAATCCCGAACAACATGATTTTCTCTATTTTGTTGCGGACGGAACCGGCGGGCATGTGTTTTCAAAGACGCTTGCCGAACATAACCGCAACGCCGCCCGCTGGCGCAAGATCCGGGCAGGACAGGCGAAAAAGCCTGACGCTTCAGTTTCCTCTCCGTAACCTCAGCTATGGATAAGAGGACTTTAAAATCTTATAAACCAACGTCATCCCGGCGAAAACCCATTGGTGTCCGGGAAAAGGTTAATATCCCCAAAACCCGCAATCCCGGACAAGCAAAAGCTCCGCATAAGCGGAGGTTTTGCGCAGAGCCGGGGTCTCCTGATCGAGATCCCGGATGCCAAGTCTCGCCTAAATTCCGGGATTGCGCGTTAACTTCTTTCCGGACACCAATGGGCGAAAACCGGGATCCAGAGAAAACGTTTTTCTTATTTTACGCGGCGTCCCGCAGAAACGGAGTTCTCCTCCGAAATTCCGGACCTCCGCATTTAAACAACTCTATGACTGGATCCCGGCTTTCGCCGGGATGACGGTTGGTTTTATAACTTATTCTTATCCATAGTTCAGGTTCCGTAGTAACTTCTTCCCAATCATCTCAATATTGCTCCGGCTGACGCCATATTGCCCCGCCAGTGTTTCCCACTGGCCGAGCGCAGTGCGGGTGCGGTCGATGATTTCGGCAATGCGCTTTTCATCAAGCTTGGCGTCAAGGCCGAGCTTTGTCAGGGGGGACGGGCCGGGGTTGCGGCCCTCACCCATGACCATGGTGCTTTGTTCGCCGCGCGGGCCTGCCGAGAAGGTCAGGTCGTAGGCGGGCGAGAGCTTCCATTCTCCGGCCTCGTCCATCACAAAGCTGAAGTTTTTCGCGTGATCGTCGCGGTTATGGGAGAGCACATTGAACGCGGCAAGACGGAACATCTTTTCAACCTCGCGGACGTCGCGGGTCAGGTGCGCGGTCAGGTTCAGAAGATCCGCGTAATCGAGCGAGGGCGTGCGGAAATCGCTATGCAGCAGGCCGCAGGCACTGTGCACATGCAGTCGCCCGGTTTCGGTTCGGTCGAAACGCTTTGTCGCAAAATAACCTGCACCACGCCGCGCGGGAAACAGGTGCACGTCCGTCATATCCAGACCGGCTTCTATGGCCATCAGGGCGTAGACATACTCGATTGCCCCGGCATCTGGCGTATCGTGGCTGTTCGGAAACTTCACAATCCACGGTGCATAGCCATCCGGCAAGCTGTGCGTGCCGTGGGTGATGTGGTCCCGGTTTGTATTGACGCCAATCATGGCTTTCGGCCTTGCGCCTGCCGAGGACCCGTTCAGGGCCAGGAGTTCCGGCAAAACGTCCTGCGCTTCGCCGTCCAGAACGTCCCGTGCCCCTTCGGCCAGCCGGTCAAGGTCCGGAGTGGCTTCAGGCTCCGGTTCGCTATAGTCCGGCTCATAGATGAGTGCGCCCATCCCGTGACGACCGACATGGGCAAGCCGGTCGAGCGGGCTTAAGTCTTCAGGGGAAATACCTTGAGATCGGGCAAAACGGTCGAACAGCAAACGGCCCCAGCCGTCGGGCAGGCTATCGTAAAACAGGCCGGGCAGCCCCTCGAACATGGAAGGATCGAAACTTTGCACGCCCGGCTGAAGCGGCAGGCGCAGCGGTGAAAGCTCCAGTCTCCGGCTGATAAAGGACGCATCATATTCAAAATAGACCGTCCGGTCGCGCATGGCCATGCGGCCCACAGGGAGAATGTCGTCTCCGGCAAAGTTCAGGCCGACCCGAATATCGCGTACAGGAGAAAAGCTCATTTGCGCCAGCCTTTCTTGCGGGTTTTGGGCGCATCGTTCAGCACGTCGTCAATCGATGCAAAAGCCGGAGCCTCCGGCTCGACGGCGGCGGTCAGCTTGTCCAGACCGCCCAGAACCATCAGCAGCTTCAAAAAAGATTCCAGAGAAATCAGGCCCTTTTGCTCGAATTTGCGCAACGTCGGCAGACTGACGCCGGAGCGAGCGGCAAGACCCTCCTGTGTCAATCCCACGGCCAGCCGCCGGGCCCGGACGTGTCCGGCCAGCTTTTTCTGTGCTTGCGCAACGTTGTTAAGTAACACCATTATATCAATATACCTATATCTACCTTAGATATTGATATTATAGTATGAGTTATGCGCGCATTCAAGCGTTCTGCTCTGAAATGCCGCGCCTGTGGAGCGCGAGACGGGTCTCCCGGATCAGCAGGAGTCCCGAACAGGCAAAAACGATTTGTGAAAAACAGACGCAGCAATACGGATTGAAGCCGCCGCCCGTGAGCCAGGCATTGACGCCTGCCAGAACCGCCACGCTCAAATTTCCGCATGCCAGAAAAATATTGGAGGGCCCGTCATTGACATCATGAATGCCGATCTTATTATTCGTGGCCAGAAAAGAGCGCCAGACGGCATAGGAAACGCCGCTGCCATAGAGAAGAAATGCCCAGCCGCCGACAAAGCTTTCCAGTGAAAAGGCGCGTGCGCTTTCCATCAGGTTCATGATGAACGGAAGTCCAAGAAGACTGTAGAAAAAGGCCGGGTTGGCGATGAGGGCAAGAACGCTTGCTTTCAGGCGGGAATGTATGTCTTGCGCCGCATGAAAAAACCGGGTGAAATTGACGCTGTCATTAATTCGGATCGCGTTATCGCCGAGGACTCCGAGATACCACATGGCGGCGCGGGTTACATGAAAGAAAAGCTCGGAGCGGTCGTCTGTGAAAGCCATCCAGCTTGCCTCGATACCGTTATACAGGGCGATCAGCATCAGGATCTGCGCCGTCAGGGACGGATCGCACAAAAACCGCATGACAGGGCCGCGGTTCTTTTTTGCCGGATCTTCTTCGGCGGTCAGGGACTGGTATTTGTTCCACGTTCCAAAGACCAGCGCGAGCAGATACAAAACGGCGCCGATCATCGACTCGAGCCCGGCGGACAGCGCCGCCGCCCCCAGCGCGATGAAATTGGCGGAGCTGAACAATGCGGCGGTAAAAGAAGGCCCGTGAATGCGAATCATAATGCTGCAGTGTACCTGCTGCGGGGATTCCGTATCAAGCCTCTTGCACTCCGGGGGCGCATGCCCTATCAATGCTCCGTTATGATTGTCGATATCGTCGTTATTGCTGCCATTCTCGTTTCGGCCCTGATCGCCTTTTTGCGCGGGTTTATCAGGGAGACTCTGACGATTGTCGGGGTTGCGGGCGGTTTGCTGGCCGCTGTATACGGCGGGCCGCTTTTAGAGCCGGTTATCGCGGGATGGTTTGCGGCCGCCGGTGAGGGCGGGTCCGATAAACTTCTTGGCGTGTTGCCGTTCGACATGCTTGCGACGGGTCTTGCCTACGGCTCCATTTTCCTTGTCATTGTGATCGTTTTATCGGTGATGTCTTTCTTTTTGTCTGACGCGGCGGAGTCGATCGGGCTTGGGCCGATCGACCGGACGCTCGGGGTTTTGTTCGGAATCGTCCGGGCGGTTCTTCTGCTCGGGCTTTTGTATCTTCCGTTTCATCTTTTGATGGGCGACAAGCAAAAACAGTCATGGTTCGGAGATGCGCACAGCTATGTCTATCTTGAGTGGACGGCGGCGTGGATGGCCGGGTTCCTTCCGGACGGGACCGAAAGCGCGCTTGAGAAGAAAGCCGCCGAAATCAGAAAGGCGCCGCAGGGGGCCGGAGAAGCCGCCCGCGAAAAGCTTAAGGAGCTGGATCTTTTGAAACAGGAGCAGGCTCCGGTCCCGGCCGAAGAGGGGGGAGGTGCTCCCGGAGACGGCTATCAGGACGACACAAGAGAACAAATGAACCGGCTCTTTGAAGAAGAGCTTAACGAATAGGGCGGATGTGAATGGAACAGATGGAACGGGGAGCGGACGACAAGTTTCATGATGAATGTGGTGTTTTCGGTGTCTTCGGGTCGCCGGATTCATCCGCGTTGACGGCTCTCGGGCTGCACGCGCTTCAGCACCGGGGACAGGAAGCCTGCGGGATTGTCGCGTTTGACGGGACGCATTTTAATTCGCGGCGTGCGCTGGGGCTGGTTGACAGCACGTTCAGTCATGCCTCCGCGATTGCCCAGTTGCCGGGGCATGCCGCGATCGGCCATAACCGGTATGCGACGACCGGCGATACGAATGTCCGGAATATCCAGCCTTTGTTTGCGGATCTGGCCTGTGGCGGGTTTGCGCTCGCACATAACGGGAATTTGACGAATGCGCATACGCTTCGTCAGGCCCTTGTCGAAAAGGGCTCTTTGTTTCAGGCGACGACAGATACGGAAGTCTTTTTGCACCTGATGGCGGTTTCCCGCAAGGCTGCGCCCTGCGATCGCCTCGTTGATGCGTTGCATCAGGTTCAGGGCGCGTATTCGCTCGTTGCGCTTGCGGATAACATGCTGATCGGCGTGCGGGATCCGCTTGGCATTCGCCCGCTTTCCCTCGGTAAAGTCGGGGAGGCTGTTATCCTGACGTCCGAGACATGCGCGCTGGATATTATCGGGGCCGAGTTTATCCGCGATATCGAGCCGGGTGAAATGGTCGTCATTACGGAAGAGGGGATCGCCTCGTCCCGGCCGTTTGAAAAGCCCCGGAATCCGCGCTTTTGTATCTTTGAATATATTTATTTTGCGCGGCCTGACAGTTTCATGGAAAACCGCTCGGTCTATGAAATGCGCAAGAATATCGGTGCGGAACTCGCGCGCGAGGCCCCTTGCCCGTCGGCGGATCTTGTTGTGCCGGTCCCGGATTCGGGCGTTCCGGCTTCGATCGGTTATGCGCAGACGAGCGGCATTCCGTTCGAGCTCGGGATTATCCGAAATCACTATGTCGGGCGGACGTTTATTGAGCCGACGGATCATATCCGCCATCTGGGCGTGAAGCTCAAGCACAACGCGAACAGCGCGTATATCAAGGGCAAGAATGTCGTTCTCGTCGACGATTCGATTGTGCGCGGGACGACGTCGAGAAAGATCGTCGACATGATGCGCAGTGCCGGGGCAAAAGAGGTGCATATGCGGATTGCCGCGCCGCCGACGAAGTATTCCTGTTTTTACGGGATCGATACGCCGAAGACGACGGATCTCCTTGCGCATAACTATGGCGTGGACGAGATTTGCAAACTGACCGGCGCGGATTCGCTCTCCTATATTTCGATGGACGGGCTGTACCGGGCGGTCGGAGAGATCCGCCGGAACAACGATATTCCGCAATATTGTGACGCCTGTTTTACGGGTGAATATCCCGTTCCGTTGACTGATTTCGAAAACAATCGCACCGGCGCGAACGTGACCGATCTGCGCGAGCGGCAGGAACGCCGTAGCCGGTAGGGTCCAGACCCTAAATGCGCACCGTTTCCGCCGGAGCTTCGGCGGTTTCTTCGTAAGCCAGACAGGCGCGCAGGCCCTTGTAAAAATCCGGATAGCGCAGACGCACGCCGAGTTCCGTCTTGATCCGGTTGTTATTCACGCGTTTATTGTCCGAATAGAAACTTTGCGTGATCGGGGCGAGATTGGCGTCCTCGTAAGGAATCAGCGGCGGCAACGGTTCCCCCAGAAGTTCGCAGGCATAGGCGATTACCTCATGACTTTGGGCGGGACTATCGTCGGAGACATTGTAGGCCTGCCTCGGATTCGGATTGGCCATGGAGGCCATCAGGACCTGAACGACGTCTTCAACGTGGATCCGGGAAAAAGCGTGTCCCGGCTTGTCGATCCGCCGCGTAACGCCGGACCGGACCGAATCGAGCGCGCTGCGGCCCGGACCGTAAATCCCGGAAAGCCGGAAAATATGAACCGGAAGATTAAAGCGTGTATGAAGAGACATCCATTGTTGTTCCGCACGCGCGCGGCGGGAGCCCCGTTTGGAAGTCGGGCGGATTTCGGAATTTTCATCGACCCAGCCCCCGCTTCGGTCGCCGTAAACGCCGGTCGTCGAGAGATATCCGATCCATTCAAGATTTTTGAGGCTTTCGATATCTGCATGATGGATCAGATAACTCGGATCACCCGCATCCCCGGGCGGCGTGGAAACCAACAGATGCGTGACGTCCGAAAGAACCGTTTCCGGATGGCCGAGCGGATGCTCGTAGTTGAAGATATGCATATCGATTCCGCGTTCGCGGAGAATGCGCCGTTTTTCTCTGTCTCGCGTTGTGCCGCCGACCGTCCAGATCAGGCGCTCGTCATTGGCGCGCATCAGGGACTGCGCAAGTAAGTCGCAGGTATAGCCGAATCCGAAACAAAACAGTTTTTTCTTTCGCGGTCCCATTCTTGGTCCCATACACCCTTATTTGCGGTCCCCGGGCTTATGCTTTTCGGGGCCGCTTTTTTCTTTTTTGTCGTTCAGAAATCTACGTTTTCGTAATGTTCAACCGGCGAAAATCCCGGAATCCGGTCTTCCAGCAAAGCGCGGAAACTCGGACGGGATTTGATGCGCGCATACCATTCGCGCGCGGTCTGGTGCTCTTCCCACGGCACGTCACCAATATAGTCGATCGCCGAGAGATGCGCGGCGGCGGCGATATCGGCCAGCGAAAATTCCTCTCCCGCCAGCCAGTTCCGTTTTTCCGTCAGGAATCCGATATAATCGAGATGGTAATGAATATTCGCGTGACCGGCCCGGATGGACGGGCCGTGCGGTTCGCCGAGTTTTAAAATCCGTTTGGTCAGTTTCTCGCCGACGAGGTTTTCGGTGACTTCGCGGTTGAATTTGACGTCGAACCATCCGACCAGCCGCCGGGTTTCAGCGCGCTGGACCGGGTCTTTCCCAAGGAGATCCGTGTCCGGATAAACCTCTTCAAGGTATTCGCAAATAACCTGGGAATTCGCAAGCGTCGTGCCGTCCGGCTCGATCAGGACCGGGACGTCTCCGGCGGGGTTCAGCGCAAGGAAATCGGTGCGGCGTTCCCAGATCTTTTCCAGCTTCAGCTCAAACTCGAGCTGTTTCTCGGCCAGAACGATCCGGACCTTCCGGGAAAACGCATGCAGCCATAGGTGATACAATGTCCTCATGCTCACCAAATTATCTGAATTAGATCCATGAGAACAGCCCTTTATTGATTCTTTCTTACTTTATTGGAGCCCTTTTTTATGTAGGGGTATGACGGATCATACGCTGGAGCGTCCGGTCTTTGTCGAGAATCCAGTGTTTCAGCGCACCGGAGATATGCAGGACGAACAGCCCGGCCAAAAAGAAAGGCGACGTTTCATGGATCTCTTCCGCGATGGCATGCAGGCCTTCGTTCTTGCCGATCAGATCCGGGAAAGTGAACAGGCCGAACCAGCTCACGGGATGTCCGGCGCTTGCGGACATGACCCAGCCGGAAACCGGAAGGGCGAACAGCGCGACGTAAAGCAAAGCGTGGACGATTGCGGAAAGATGCCGCTCCCACGGTTTTAAATTCGGCTCGGGACGCGGCGGCTTATTCAAAAACCGCCAGACAAGCCGGACGATCATCAGGATGAGCAGGGTCGCGCCGATGGATTTATGTATGCCGTACATTTCCATTTTTTGCGGACCCTGTGTTTCAAAGGAGAGGTCCGTCATGATGAACCCCGAGGCAAGCAGACCGAAAATCATAAAGGCAACGATCCAGTGCAACAAGCGGGCGATGAGGCCCCATCCGTTTTCGCTGTTTCTGAAATAAGGTTTTGTCATGTTGTTCATATATTGTATCTACCCCGCGAGATAAAGAGTGTAAATCGTCACGCCCAGCCATGCACCGAGACCTGCCGTCATCCAGTTCAGCAGGCCGTATGTCCATTTCAGGGAAGAATCTTTCAGGAGATCTTCCCGGGAACGGTCCTTGAGAAGCCGCAGGAGCAAAAGCTGTCCCGCGAAAAAACCGAGGAAAAATCCGATCCCGCCAAAAAGATAGACCATTTTCCTTCCGTCCTCTATAGTGTCGCCGTTTTTACCGCTATCAGAGTGTGCAATGCCTTTATATTTTATTCTTCTTCTCGCTGTCGTCCAGGGTATTACCGAATTTTTGCCGATCAGTTCCAGCGGGCATCTCGTCATTTTGCATGCCTTTTTCGAGGGACCGGAGTTCGGAGCCGAAGCCTCCGCCGACTGGGGCGAGGATCTGATGCTCGATGTGGCCGTCCATGTCGGAACGCTGTTCGCCGTTCTTTTGTATTTTCACAAAGACATAGGGGCAATGTTATCCGGCCTGTTTTCCTTTGTCTCGCGGAAAAAGGCCCGAAATACGGCGGCGACGGACGGGCTTAATCTCGTCCCGCATCTGATCGCCGGATCCGTACCGGTCGTTCTGGCCGGATTTCTGCTCCATCTCTGGCAGCCCTCACTCCTGCGGTCTCTGGAGGTCATGGCATGGGCGACTATCTTCTTTGCCCTGCTGCTCTGGTGGGGGGATAAAAAATTTCCCGATACGAAGACGCTCAAGGATATGCGCCTGATTGAGGCCTTTGCAATCGGCATTGCGCAGGCCTTCGCGCTTGTGCCCGGAACGTCGCGCTCAGGCGTGACGATGACGGCGGGCCGGTTTCTGGGCTTCAGCCGGATCGAATCGGCGCGGTTTTCACTTCTTTTGTCGATTGTTGCGATTGCCGGCGCAGGGCTTCTGACCGGGTTCGATCTGGTCGGGACCGGAAATCTGCGGCTCGGCGCGGACAGCCTTCTGGCGGCATTCCTGTCTTTCCTGACGGCGCTTGCGGCGATCGCCCTGATGATGCGCTGGCTCGCGCGGGCGAGTTTTACGCCGTTTGTCCTCTACCGCCTTGTGATGGGCGTTGCGCTACTCGTCCTCATTTACGGCGGGTTCGTACACGCATAGCCCGATTTGCGTGTCTCCGTATGTTTTGCTCTGAAGCATCCGGAACGGCGCGGGAAACGTAAGTGTTGCACCGCTTTCCGTCTCCACAACACACAAAGCCCCATCGGCAAGCCGGCGTCCGTCCGCCAGGCCCGCCAGTCCCGCAAGCGCCGGAACGACGAGATTCTTGCGGTAAGGCGGGTCGATAAAGACAAGATCTGCAGGTTTTCGGACTTCGACTTCGGCTCCGGCCGGAAGGCGCGTCGCATCGCTTTTTTGAAGAGCGTATGTCTGCGGGTCGGCGCGCAGGGTCTCCAGATTTTTACGGCACAGGGCGAGCGATCCGGGATTATTGTCTATAAAAGTACAGAAACCCGCGCCTCTTGAGAGGGCTTCAATCCCGAGCGCGCCGGTCCCGCAAAACAGATCCAGAGCCGTGCAACCCTCGAAATCCATGCGGGCGGCAAGCATATTAAAGACGGCCTGCCGCACTTTATCCGACGTCGGACGTACGTTTCTGCCTTCCGGCGCTTTCAAGATCCGTCCGCGCCATTTTCCTGCACATATTCTCATGGTTTCCCCTGAATTTATTCCATAAGCGGGAGGATATAACTCAATTCATCGCCTTTGATCTCCTGAATCTCATTCCTGACCAGTCTGTCCAGTTCATAAGGGCCGTAAGAAGTCCGGATCAGCCGGTTCACCTGTAATCCCGCGGCATTCAGGAGTTTACGGACCTCCCTGTTCTTCCCTTCGGTCAGCGTGATCTCGAGCCAGTTATTCCGATTGCCCTCCGTTTCGAAGACGAGATCCGCAGGCGCGTAGCGGATCCCCTCCAGCGTGATCCCGGCCCGGATTTTCTCAATCGTTTTTGGGTCCGGCGTACCGTACGCGCGTACGCTGTACGTCCTTTTCCAGCCCGTTTTCGGATGCTCAAGGGTCCTGGCAAGCGCGCCGCTCGTTGTCAAAAGGAGAAGCCCTTCCGTATTCAGGTCCAGCCGCCCGATGGAGATCAGGCGCGGCAGGCGTTTGGGCAGCGAATCGAACACGGTCGGGCGCCCCTGTTCGTCGCGGGCGGTTGTCACAAGACCGGGGGGTTTATGATAGCGAAACAGGCGCAGTGTCTGGGCGGCGGGCAGCGGCCTCCCGTCGACCTCGATCCGGTCGTCCCGGGTGACGGTCCGTGCGGGTGTGGTCAGGATTTCTCCGTTAACGCGCACCCGGCCGTCCGCGATCCAGCGTTCCGCGTCCCTGCGGGAGCACAGGCCCGCAGCCGCGATTCGCTTGGCAATTCGTTCCGGTTTGTCTTTTTCCAGCGTCTCCTTCATAATCGTAATCATAATCGTATTGATGAAAAAAAACAGAACCCTGATGAACGATCTTCCCGAACCGGTCCCTGAGGCAATGAAAGCGGCGTATGACGAAGCGCTGACGGCCGGAGCACGCGGCGAGATTCCGGTCGGTGCGGCAATTTACGATCCTGAAGCGGAGCGGATTGTTGCCCGGTCCGGAAATCGGTCTGTCGAATTGAACGATCCGGGCGCGCATGCGGAAATGCTTGCGATCCGGGCGGCCTGTGCGGCTCTGGGCGCATCCCGCCTGCCGGGGCTCGATCTTTATGTGACGCTGGAGCCGTGCACGATGTGTGCGGCGGCTATCAGTTTTGCCCGGCTGCGCCGCCTTTATTTCGGCGCGTTCGATGAGAAAGGCGGCGGCGTTTGTCACGGTGCCCGGTTCTACGAACAGCCGACCTGTCACCATGCGCCGGAAGTCTATGGCGGGATCGACCGGTCAGCCTGTGCCGAGCTGCTGCAACAGTTCTTCGCCGGGCGCCGCGGCGGCGCCTGAACCGGCTTTGTTGTTCGGGAACACTCTTTTTATCGCGCATTAATCTTCGTTTAACGTAATTCGAATATGCTTGGACCTGAGGAATTCAGATTTGACAGCATAGGGGGCTGAGATGGGCTTTGATCCGGGCGTGTTAAGAGGGACCTTTGTCGGTGCGGATGATAGCAGGTACACACAGGCGGGTCTGACGCCGGACCAGCTTCACTCAAGCATTATAGCGAATATGGAGACGGTAAGAGGGAGTGTTTTTCAATTCATCGCTCAGCTTGAAGGGCGTGCGCCGGAAAATATGGTTTCGTTGATCGGGGAAACGGCAGCGCATTTTCAGGCGGCGGTCGATGATTTTCCCAGAAGCGGGAATCTTGCCGTCGACGCAAAAAATTTCATGGGGTACGTTCAAACGGCGATGACCGAACTCCATGAAATCTGTACGCCGTATCAGGGGCTCTGGACTGATATTTTCTTGAAGGACGAGTGGGCGGAGCCCCCCGTGGATCCGGACGATCCGACGCGCTGGGCTCATGACGCCGCAGCGACAAGAATGTTGATCGAACAAATGACCGGCGAAATCGAATCCTATCTCAACCAATTGGGGCCGCAGAGCGACGCACCCCTCGCCGGACCGGACGCCGGGGAACACAACGCACTCTATCGTGGACCGGGAATGACCGGGAGTTCTCTGACTACGTGAGTCTAAAACATCCCCCATTTGTTAAGCTGAATTCGTTATCCTCCGGCCAAATCCGCTTGAGTCCGGAGGATCTATTTAACCTGAACTATGGATAAGAATAAGTTACAAAACCAACGTCATCCCGGCGAAAGCTGGGATGACGTTGGTTTATAAGATTTTTAAGTCCCCTTATCCATAGCTGGGGTTACATATTTTCTTTCCTCGAAAAAAGGCTCCAGGGGACACAATCCAGATTGTGTCCCCACAAGCAATCTCCTCGAATTCCTCTTTTTTCTCATCTGCGTAAGCCCTGTTGGTATTATAGTAAGCTCTGCAGAAGCCCCCCATTAACACAAAAAGGAGATTTTTGCAGAGGTTCCTATAATGAGTACACAAACGCCTCCGCATTTACGTTTTATTAAGCCGCGCTTTTTATTATGAAAAAGTATGGCGGCCATAGCTCAAAGGAGACAGGAATGCCACATGGAAGGCATGCGGATCCAGCCGAGCCCACGGCTACGAATCCGGGTTAATGCCCCCATGGCTGACTCACCAGCGAATTACTGAACCTGCACACACCTGGCCTTGTTTTATTTTCAGATACATTTCTGCAATAGCGAGATCTTTGGGCTCGTCGATGTCGACCGCGCGGTCCGGCGGCAGGATATAGGGCCGCAGGCGGCGGGTATAGTATTGCGGATCCTCCCTGTAATGCGCTGTGCGAAACCAGTAAAACGTGCCGTTTGAGGCCACCCGGCGCGGGTAGGTCTGTGAGCGCTGTTTGCACTCGACCGGATAGACCATCGACAGATAATCGTTTTCATCCGCCTGAAGCGCCTTGTAGGGATGGATCGGGTATTCGCAGACGCTCATAACGACATCCGCGCCCGCGCCGTCTTCCAGAGCGGTGAACCCGCCGCGCAAATCCTCCGGCGTGATCAGAATCGCCGTCGGATAAATCCCGACAAAATATTCCGGATCTTTCCCGCCGTTCTCCTTTTTCACTTCGTCCAGAACCTGTCTGTAGACATCGATTTCAAAGGCCGTGTCGGTCGCCAGTTCCAGCGGGCGGTCGATGACCTCCGCGCCGTGATCGCGGGCAATCCCGGCGATTTCCGGATCTTCGGTCGAAACAATCACACGCGCGAACAGACCGCTTGCCAGCGCCGTCTCCACGGGCCAGGCGAGCATCGGCTTGCCGCCGACCGGCACGATATTTTTCCGGGGGATCCGTTTCGATCCGCCGCGCGCGGGTATAACGGCGATGGCTGTCATTTATGCATCCTTATCTTTACTCCTCTCACTTGTAATAATTCGCAATAAAGCGTGATTTGCGTATTTCGTCCCTGTTCCACATAGTGGATGATGATAAGGGAATGGAGACATCTTTCTTTTTGACTTTGCCTTACTGGGAATTCCGATGCAACACACGATCGCACATCCTGTTGAAATTACCGGGATCGGCCTCCATAGCGGTGAACCGGTTCGTATGCGCGTCCTTCCGGCCGCACCGGACGAAGGCGTTTATTTCATCCGGACGGACCTCTCTTCCACCGAGAACGACAGCCGGATTCCGGCGCTCTGGCATAATGTGCGCGATACAATGCTGTGTACGGAAATTGTCAATGCGCAGGGCGCGAAAGTCGGAACAATCGAGCATCTGATGGCGGCATTCCGCGCTTGTGATATCGACAATGCCCGGATCGAGATTGACGGTCCGGAAGTCCCGATTCTGGACGGCAGTTCCCTGCCGTTTATTCTGGAGATCGACCGCGCAGGTCTGCGCGCCCAGAACCGCGCACGCAAATTCATCAGAATCCTGAAAACCGTTACGCTTGTGGATGGGGACAAATCGGTCAGTCTTTCGCCGTCTGCCGAAAGCGTGTTCTCTGCCGAAATCGATTTTCCACATCCCTGTATCGGGCGACAGCGTTATTCCGTGTCTCTGGACCGCGACAGTTTCTACGAAGAGCTGGCCAACTGCCGGACCTTCGGTTTCGAGCGCGAAATTGAGATGCTTCAGGCCGCCGGAAAGGCCCGAGGCGGCTCTCTCGACAATGCCGTTGTTTTCGGGAAAGACAAAATCCTGAATCCGGACGGCCTGATCCGTCCGGACGAGCCCGTCCGGCACAAGCTTCTGGATGCCGTCGGTGATCTTTACATGGCCGGAATGCCGATCCTTGGCGCTTATCACGGCATCCGCGGCGGACATGACATGAACAACCGCCTCGTCCATAAACTGTTCGAGACGCGTGAGGCCTGGTATATCACCGAGTCCGGATGTACGGAAGACGATGCCATTACGGCCGCCTGCCCGGGTGTTTCCTCAGGTCTGGACAGCTTCGCCTGCGCTCAAACGTCCTCTCCGTAACATTTTCGTCCCGCGGCCTGATAGATGCTTGTCAATCAAACGGCAAATCTTTATCTTCTGCCGGGTACGTATAAATGACAGGATCTTCGAAACATGCGCAAAAAACCTCTTCGAACACGTTTTTTTGTAACGGCTTCGTTTCTGGCAGCAAGCCTTGTTATGGCCGTAGCCTCGCTTCCGGCATATGCCGGATTTGAAATGGTTGCACCGGCCGAAAAAGCAGTGCAGAAAACCGTCCCGTCGGAAAAAGAAGAAGGCAACGTCCCGCTTATTCCGGCGATGCCGTCAGCGCAGCCGATACCTGTAAAATCCGCCCCGGTTGAGGCGCCGCCGGAACCGCCGGCTCCGGAAGATAAAAAAACAGCGGAAAACCGGCCCGTCCCCCCGAAATATGCGGATGCGCTCGGTTTCGGGAAAGACCTGCCGCTGCCGATTGCTCTGCGCCAGATCGTGCCGCCGGACTACCCGATCCGGTTCGGGCCGAACGTCAATCCCGGTATTCAGGTAAACTGGCAGGGCGGGGCGCCCTGGAATGACGTTCTTGTGTCGGCTCTGGCGCCGCACGGGCTTTCCGTCTCCATAGACGGGAAAACGGTATCTGTAATAAACGCGCCAAAAGACAGCGCCGTAATGACAAGCCCGGGAGCCGTTCCCACGGCCCGCAGCGAACGGCTGGCCGGGCAAGCCGTTTCAAGTCGCGGAGATGGGGTTGCCCGAGCCGGAGAGCGGAAAATTTTGTCTTTCCCGCCGCTGCCTGAGCCGGTCTATCCGGCAGCAGAGGACACTGCGGATTTTGGTGCCGGAATGAAAACCTCCGGACAAGCCGGAGGCAGGGCGTCCGGAAATATTCCGGCACCGGAAACAACGGGAACGGATTCGGGACGACGGATACAAACGGGATTTTATCCGGGCGAAGAAAAAACGTGGACGGCCGGGCGGGGCGCAACCCTGAAGAGTATTCTCGCCGAATGGTGCCGGACGGCGCGTGTCGAGCTTCACTGGTCGGCTGAATACGACTATCCTTTAATCGCTGCGTTCAGTTTTAACGGGACGTTTGCGAATGCTGTCGCAACACTGCTTGGGGGGCTTGCCGATGCGCGCCCAAAACCGATCGCACGCCTTTATCCGAACGAACCATATGGACCGGCCGTTCTTTTTGTTGAAACCAGATAAAGGACTCCAGGCATGACAACGCCCGATACCGGAAAAGGCGGCTTTTCCCTTCAGGGCCGTCTTTTTGTGATTTGCGGCGCCGTCCTTGTGCTTATCCTCGGAATAACCGGATACCGCATGGCTGTAGAAATGCGCAGTGTTCGACAAGCGGCGCAAATTCTCACGGATATCAAAACCCGGACCCAGAAAGCTTTCGCGGAGCAGCGCTCATACGGAACGGCAGACAAGGATATCATCAGAAACCTGTCTCCCGGTCACATACACCATCCATGGGGGAACAAGGTCACGGTGAGCGCACAGGACCAGACCTTTGAAATTGGCTTTTCCAGAGTTCCCCGGAAAGCCTGCATTCGTCTGGGAACGGTTTTTGACAGAAATGACAGCGATTTCGTTGCGCTTAAAGTCAATGGCGCTGAAGTGACCGAGATAAAAGCAAGAATCCTTGAAGATACACGTTTCTGCGGCGCTGGAGACAAAGCAGATATGGTCTGGACCTTTTTCTAATCCGGGATTTTTTGTCTTTGCTGAGACCGCGCATGCGCATCATAGGGCATACGGAACGTGACGGTCGTCCCGACCCCGACCGCTGAGTCGATATGCAGGACGCCGCCGTGCAGCTCGATCAGATCCTTGGTGATCGCAAGACCGAGTCCGGAGCCTTCGTGTTTGCGCGTATAATGGGATGAGGCTTGCTCGAACGGGCGCGTAATGCTCTGCAGCATGTTTGCGGGAATTCCGATCCCGGTGTCCTCGATTTTGATCAGGAGGTAATCTTCCCGCTCGGAACAGGTGACTTTTACAGATCCGCCGGGCTCTGTAAATTTAACGGCGTTGGATAGAAGGTTCAGAAGAATCTGCATCAGAGCCCGCCGGTCGGCGACGATCATCCGCTCGTCATTCTCGATTTCGGCTTCAATAGACACCAGAGCATCATGTGCGCGGCCTTCCATCATATGCACGACAAGGCGGACAACCTTGCCGATGCACATTTCTTCCAGATCAAGTTCATATTTCCCGGCCTCGATTTTCGACATATCGAGAATATCGCTGATGAGATCGAGAAGATGCTCGCCGCTTTCGCGAATACCATTAATATATTCAAGATATTTTTCGGTCCCAATCGGTCCGAGAAGCTGACGTTGCATCATCTCCGAGAACCCGATGATCGCGTTTAACGGCGTTCTTAGCTCATGGCTCATATTCGCCAGAAACTGGGATTTTGCGGCGTAGGCGCGCTCGGCCGCATCTTTTGCTTCGCGGAGTTCCTGCTCATAAAGCGTGCGTTCCGTGATGTCCTGCATAATCCCGTAGAGTGCGCGTACCTCGCCATTATCATCCGTGTAGCACCGCCCCTCACAGCGCACATAACGCACCGTCCCGTCTTCGCGCAGAACCCGGAATTCCATGTCGTAGTCATGCCGCTCGATAATCGCTCGTTGAAACGCCTGAATCATACGGCCGTAATCACGCCGGTCCAGCATCGCGGCCAGATTGTCGAGCGTCGGCTGGAATCCTTCCCGTCCATGCCCGAAAATCCGGTAAATCTCATCCGACCACTCGATGTTCTGTTCGCCGACCGTCCAGTGCCAGTGCCCCATATGGCCGATCGCTTCGGCTTCACCAAGCTGTTTCTCCTGACGGCGCAGCGCTTCCTCATGACTGCGTGCGGCTGTGACGTCCTGGCCGACAAAATAGGTTTTTTGAGAAATGGCCCGGATGCGCCAGTCCACGACATGCGGCGATTGACAGTGATCGAGCACCCGTACGCACAGATCGTCATCATCGTCTGCGGGACGGTAAGCCCCGCTCTTGTCGAACCGGCGAGACACCGCGGCCCGGTCGTCGGGATGCACCAGATCGAGAAAATGCATGCGCCGCAATTCTTCATCCGAATATCCGAGAATGCGGTTGAATGCCGGGTTAACGCGAATAAACGTTCCGTTTTCCTCCGCCACCGCGAGAAGATCGTTTGACATATTCAGAAAATGCCGCAATTCGAGATCGGAACTGCGTTGGTCGATTTTGGCCGCCCGGGTCCGGTTTTCCTGTTCGGCCAGATCCTGAAGACGGGAGACGACCTCGCCCTGAAACGCGCTCGAATCCGAAGAGTCTCCAGTTGCGCCGGCAATCAGAATCTGCCGCTGATCCGGCAGTGTAATCCATTGAAAATCAAATGCCTGACTGGTCCCGCCGATCCGGACCGAATGCCGTCCCGGGCAAAAAGTCCGCAGCCAGACCTGCTCCTCTCCGGCCGAATCTCGTCCGCCGAACATCCCGCTCATCCGAAAGACTGAATCGGGGTCCTGAAACGCCATGATCTCGGACACTGAAAGCCCGGTCTGGAGGGAAACGGACGGCACAAGATCGGCAAAAGCCTGATTGCAAAACAAAAAACAGCCGTTCTCATCAATCGCCGCGCGCGCGACCGGCGCCCCGTCATCAAAGATCACGCCCTTGGAAGAGGAAGAAGACGGGCCCGAAGATCCGGAAGATTTACGGGCTGTCGAAGAAGCTGCACGCGCCATGAACGAAACTCGAACTCAAAGAAAAAGCCAAAACGGCCGTATGATCCCACCCGAATAAATTAACGTAACAACGCTAAAAGGTCAAGAAAATGAAAGCGGAAACCCTATGTAGCAAGCGCACCAAAGCGGCATATCTGAAAGAATCACACAGGCGGGTGAGAAATCACGCTGGGGGTTCGATTGGGGGCATAATCAGAGACAATGCGATAAGGATTAAACATGATCGTCTCTCTCCCCGTGAAGCTCTTTCAGAAATGATGAAAGAGCTGTCTGCAACCCTTTTGACAAAACGGCGAGATCTTCCGCTTCATGGAGCACGCTTTGTGACGATTTGCCTGTTTCACAGGCTGCATTTTTCATGTCTTCAACACTTGACCTGACGTCTTTTGTGCTGTCTGAAGCTTCTGTCGCGTTGCGTCCAATTTCCCCGGTCGCCGCGTTTTGCTCTTCAACAGCGCTCCCGACTGAAGTTGCGACCTGATCGATTTTATGGACAGCCTCGATAATGTTTTCCACATCGGTCACGGATCTATCGACAGCTTCCTGAATCATCGTAATTCTGTGATTAATTTCTTCGGTTTTCTTGGACGTTTCATTGGCAAGAACCTTGACTTCATCTGCAACTACGGCAAAGCCCTTGCCGGCCTCCCCGGCACGCGCCGCTTCAATGGTGGCATTTAAAGCCAGAAGGTTTGTCTGTTCTGAAATATCTGAAATCGCATTCACAACTTCACCGATAGACAAAGCCATTTCTTTCAAATTCTGAACGGTTTCGCCTGTTTTCCTGGCTTCGGACGTCGCCTTATTAGTAATATCGACGACAAAATTGATTTGTTGCGATATTTCATGACTGGATGCAAATAACTCCTGCGTTGCAGACGCGACGGAATTAACATTCATTTCCGCATTACTGGCTGTATCAAGAACCTTCGAACTGGTTGAAATAGATTTCTGGGAAACGGAATCCATATAGGAAGCCGCATCTTTCATTTTCTTCGAAGAATCCGCCAAAGACCTAATCGCGGAAGACGTCCGTTTATCGAATTCGGCGGCCAACTCTTCTCTTTCTTTCTGCGCCTGTATCGTTCTTTCTTTTTGCTCTTTTTCTTTTTGTTCTCTCTCAATATGCGTTTTTTGAACGATATTATCCCTAAAGACCTGCATAGCCTTTGCGATGGAACCGATTTCATCCGTTCGGCTTGTGTCGATGGTGATATCCAGATTCCCTTGCGATAAAGCCACCAGATCCTTCTCAAACTTAACAAGAGGACGAAACAGGAAACTTAAAAACAAGAAAAAGGCGACGGCAAAAGAGATAATGATCAAAGCCGTCACCATATAGCTGGTCTTCCGAAAATTATCTTCTTTTGTAATGGATTCTGTCAGGTCTTTTTGGCTTAACAATGTTGCAACGGGCTGTTTGTTATAGCTCTGAATAGGCGTAGCAGTAATCTCATATATAGCTTCACCCAGCTTCAAGCGATCAAGATGCGATTCCCCCGCGACAGGAATAACAGCCCCTTTATCCCAGCCTATATCTGTCGTTGCATAAGAAATATTGTAATCGTCCGGATCTACGACAAAAATATCCGCTGTCAGGTATTTTTTGCTCATATCAGAAAGATCTTTGAGATCTTTCATATAAACGCCTGTCCCAACCGTTTTGCTGCCGCGGTAAAAAATCGGGAAAGCATATGCCAGATATGTTTTCCCGTCGTTATTTTTGATAAACCCCTGCTGTGCTTCTTTACTTTCTGCGACGGATCGAATCATCTCAAGTTCCGAGAAAACAAAACCGTCAGGATTGGCGGAAATGATTTTATGGTTATTATCCAGAATTAAAGCATGCGTCAGGACTCCTTCCGCAAACATGCGGTTATATTTATATGCAAAAGCCTCGTCCACAGAAGCGTCATCACCATTTTTCAGGCCTTTCAGCAAATCTCTGTCGCGGGAGATTTCGCGTACAGCCTCGGACATCTTATGGGTAAAATTATCGGCGACCTGCAGCCATACCACCTGATCCCTGTCATATACGCTCGAACTATAACGCTCTTCCAGCAAATTGCTGACCAGCAAATTCGAGCCTATAATCATGGTGCTGAGCAGAAAGATAGCGACAACACTAAAAAGATTTATCTTGAGTTTAAGTGACATGTTTTGCACTTTCTAATTTCTTTAAAAAGTGAAGAAAAATATTCAAAGAAGAAAACAAAAAACTACAGCACGATTCACCCGCCGGAGAAGGCGGATAAATCGGCCTCCATCATCTTGAACTTTACTCGACAGGGTAACCGGCCTTTTTCCAGCCGGGGAATCCTTCACGGTCGTAATAAACATGCTTGTAGCCGTACTCTACCGCTCTGGCAGACGCAATTGAAGACCGCAAGCATTTAATCCCGTTGCAGTAAAAGAGAATTTTCTCATCAAAACCGGCCTCTTCCATCAAGGCTTCTTTTGAAAAGGCATCCGTATGGACATCAAGATGCACGGCACCCGGGACACGCCCCAGTTCCCATGCCGCATCTTCTCGTGTGTCAACAAATAATACGCCCTCATCAAAAAGGGCTTTAGCATCCTCCGTCGTCACAGTCGTTGCTCCCTCAACGGTCATCGGGGCTTCCGGTTCTTCAGCTAAGGCAGGGGCCATCGGCACAGCCGAGATCAGCACGCACACAAGTAAGGCAATAAAATGTTTCATTTTTTCCTCCAGATAAAAAAAAGAAAAGCTTGGCAAGCTGTAAAATTAGATGAACGCAGAACCAAAAGGTCTAAACACGCAACATCCTACATCAGCGGAAGACAAACACCAAATGCCAATTGCTACCAATATCTTTGTGAATGCGGGGAGTTATTCCGAAGTGTTCGCGAACGGATAAATAACCTCAGCTATGGATAAGAGGACTTTAAAATCTTAGAATCAGTTGAGTAATTACTGATTAATTTGTAATATACTAACCGTAATTTTAGTCAGGGGAGGTATATTATGGGATATGCGAGTGATGTTACGGATGCGGAATGGGCCATGCTCGCGCCGTATTTCGAGCGGGAGGGCAAACCTGGACGTCCGCCGAAATATCCGGTTCGCACGATGGTCAATGCGTGCTTGTACGTCTTGAAAACCGGCTGTCAGTGGCGGCTTCTGCCAAAGGACTTTCCGCCGTGGGACAGTGTGTACTGGCACTTCCGGCGGTGGCGGGACAGTGGGCTTTGGCATGTGATCCTGCGGGATTTGCATAAGCTGTCCCGGAAACTGGAAGGCAGAAACGAGCAGCCTTCGGCGGGGGCCGTTGACAGCCAGAGCGTCAAAACATCGCGCAAAAAGGGGATATGACGGCGGAAAGCTGGTCAGCGGCAGGAAACGCCACCTGCTGGTTGACGTGATGGGCTTGCCGATCCGGATTGTTGTGCATGATGCTGATGTGCAGGACCGCGACGGTATAGCGATTCTACTGAAAAATGTGCGTCAGCGCTACAGACGCCTGAAGCATCTATGGGTTGATGGCGGTTATCGTGGCCCGCGTGTACAGGAAACGGCCATGCGCGAAAAACTGCGGATTGAAGTGGTCGAGAAAAAAGAGGGGCAGAAAGGCTTTGCGGTATTACCGCGCCGCTGGGTCGTTGAGCGCTCTTTTGCGTGGCTGCAACCCGCGAGAAGACTGGACAAGGATCACGAAATCCTGCATGCGACAGGAGCCACGTGGATCGCCATGCGTTTCGTGAAAATCATAACAAACAGAACTAAATAGATTAATTACTCAACTGGTTCTTATTTTACGCGGCGGCCCGCAGAAACGGAGTTCTCCTCCGAAACTCCGGACCTCCGCGTTTAAACAACTCTATGACTGGATCCCGGCTTTCGCCGGGATGACGGTTGGTTTTGTAACTTATTCTTATC